>SKKC01000362.1 GCA_007121695.1 Spirochaetales bacterium
ATGTTGTACGTACCGCTTTGCGGGTTCTGGAACACAATGGCCGGATTCAGCCCGTAGCCGGGATAGTCGTCGTTGAAGTGCCATGACCCGTCGGGAGCATTCACAAGCAATACAAGGTCTGCATCCGACTCTGCACGGATGACTAGCGGCCAGGTACTGCTCGCCTGATAAATCAGGTCAACGTCGGGTGCATTCGCGACGTAGCCCCAGTAGCCGAGCCGATCCAGATTGATGTTGCCACCGGCAACAAGTTCCGTCCGGTTCGGGTCCGGCGAGAAGCCAGCGCGAAGCTCCACCGTGCCAAAGGCCGGTTCGAGTCTCCAGTCCTGCGCTGTTGCGACGACTGCTCCGACAAGCAGCAGTACAACGCCAATAACGAGAAAACGTTTCATGATAGGTCCCCCTGAACGTCGGTTAAAAACCAACACAATAAATTAGGTTTATTATGTCACCTTTCTCGTAAAAAAACCGTTAAATGTCGAAAAATACGACGAATGTCGTACGAAATAAATTGGCCCGTCCCGTTTTTCAAAGTACACTGCCTGATCATGGACAGCAATACATCGAGCCTGCCAAAGGGCTTCTACCGGATTACGATTCTCATTGGACTCGGCTTCTTTACGATGGGTCTTATGGATCCCCTGTACGACACATACGTGCCGATTTTTTTATCCGACTTTCTTGATTCGAGATTTCTGATCGGGTTAATTATGACCCTCGATAATCTCCTTGCGCTGTTTCTTATTCCAATCGTTTCAAACCTCTCCGACAGTACGCACACCCGGATTGGTCGCCGGATGCCCTGGATTCTGATTACGGTTCCGTTGTCGGGCATCTTCTTCGCGCTGATACCGTACGGCGCCCTTCCCACCGGCAGCCTCGCCCTGCTCGTTTTCGTTATTTTTGTGCTGAACCTCGCGAAGCAGGCGGCCCGCGGGCCGGTTGTCGCGCTTATGCCGGACACCATACCGGGTGAATACCGTAGCGAGGCAAACGGCGTCATTAACACCATGGGTGCAATTGCAGCGATTGTCGGCACCATAGTGCTTGCACCGCTTATCGATCTGGACATTACCCTCCCGATTATCGGTTCGACGCAGCGTAGACTTCCATTTCTGATTTCGGGTCTGCTCGTCATTATTGCGACGATCCTCCTGTTCAGCTTCGTTCGCGAGAGTGCCGAAGCAAAGCAGAAGCGCGAACGGGTGCGCCTGCTCGACTCGCTGAAACTCGTGTTCGGTGGCACCGACCGGAGCGCCATGCTTATTCTGCTGTCGCTGTTCTTCTGGTTTCTCGGCTATCAGGGCGTTTTGCCCTTCATGGGCATATACAGCCGTGAAGTTCTGGGCGTCAGCGAGGGCCTCGCCGGCCTTTCGCCCGGGGCCGTCGCTATCGGCTACCTGATCATGGCGATTCCCTCAGGCGTGATTGCCCACCGCTTCGGACGCAGGCGGGTCATTCGCTTCAGCCTCGCATGTATCATCATCACCCTGCTTCTGATGTTCCTGCATAACCCGCTCATGTCGCTGCTCGGGGTTGCCGCAACGCCTGCATGGATCGTGTTTCTGGCCATCCTCTTTCTTTTCGGTATGGCATGGGGATCTGTCATTACCAACTCGTTTCCCATGCTGTGGCAAATGGCCCATTTCGGAAATATGGGAATCTATACGGGGCTCTACTACTTTTTCAGCCAGGGGGCGGCGATCACCTCGCCTCCGATCAGTGGTGCGGTAATTGATCTGTTCACCCTCGCATTTGGTGACAGCACCGGACTCCGAATGATTTTTGTGTATGCAGCCATAATGATGTCGGTCGCGCTGATCATTATGGGAAAGGTTCAGGGTGGAGAGGTTGGCGAGGCGCCAGTTCACCCCGAAACCGGGGAATCAGGAGAATAAACAAGTGAGACAACTATCGCGCGGAACGGTTTTTCTGGCCACGCTCCTGTTGACAGCAAACCTGTCAGCGCAGGTCGGCCCCGCCATGCCACAGAAGCCGACGCACGCGACGGCCGTTTCCGTAGCGGAAACCCCACTTCAGCCCGGGCAGCGGGGCCAGTACCTGATACAGGACGCCGGAGACACTGTGTCTATTCCGCTCGAAACACGTCAGTCCGGCCGTGTTGTCATTACAACTACCGGCCCATCTGACACGGTGCTGTCGGTGTATGACGACGACGGGACGTTGCGTGCATGGAACGACGACTACGGTTCCCTGCTCACTTCGCGGGTTATTCTGGACATAGATGCAGGCAGCACGTACGAGCTGACGGTTCACCTGTTTTCGCCCTGGGCAACGGGGCCGTTCGGCGTCGAGGTCTCACCTCTCATTGATACGTCGGTAGACGACTTTGGCGGCAGGGACAATCCGTCTGCCTACACGCTCGGCACCACCATTGCGGCGCGGATGGACTACGTTGGCGACGTTGACGCGTTTACCTTCGTGCCACCGGTCGACGGGATTTATCGTATCGAAACGGTCGGCACACTCGATACGGTCATGTTCATGATGGATTCCCTGGGCAGGATCATGTTCGAGGCCGACGACACCGGCAAGGATCTGAATCCGGCTATCGAGACGGAGTTATACGCGTCGCAGGCGTACACGGTACTCGTCCATGCGTACGACCCCGAACGAACCGGAGCGTATGAGCTGACCTCGTCACTCGTTGCCCAGGGGCGACGCCTGCAACCTGCCACGCATGAGTCGCCCGGCGACGTATATGCGGTAATCGTCGGCGCTGCCGATTACCGCGGGTCGGGTGATCTTGTCGGCACGCTGACGGACAGCTACAACGTATACCGCTACGTACGCCGCGTACTCGGTGCCCCCGCTGACAACGTGATTCTCCTGCAGGACCAGCTGGGAGTACTCGACGACACGGTATCGGCAGGGATGGTGCTCGATGCGCTCGCTCGCGTTGCCGAACGCGCAGGTCCCGAGGATACCGTGCTGTTCTATTACTCAGGACATGGCGACGAACGCGACGGAGCGTTCTACCTGAGCCTGCCAGACGGTGAGCTGACCGGCGACGACCTGAGCCGAATACTCAACGGAATGCGGGCAGACAAGGTGCTTCTGATTTTCGATTCCTGCAACGCCGGAGGGTTCGGGGAGCTGCTTGTGAACGAACAGCGCACCATTCTTTCCGCGAGCGCCGGCGACGAGCTGTCCTACGTCTACGAAGCAGGAGCGTCTACCCGGACCCTCGGAAGCGTGTTCACCAGCTGGTTCGCTGACCATCTGCTGTACTCGCCCGATTCGCTGACCCTGCAGCAGGCCTTCGATCGCACAGTTTCGGACCTGCTTCGTGTTCAAGCGACACAGAACCCGCAGCTGTTTACCCGCAGGGCCGACTTCCGGATGCGCTGACGCATGTGAATGGAATTACACAGTAAGGCAGCGCTGTCTCGAGAGACATGGCTGCAGGCCGCCTACGTGAACGGTGTTGACCGGCTTATCGGGAACTAGTATCCCGGATTAGCCCTCGGTATTCGAAGGCAGGATGCGCAGGGTCTGTATAACGTCGTCGAAAACTGAACGAACGTTTTTAGCGCATTCAACCCTGCTCGCCCCGTTA
>SKKC01000286.1 GCA_007121695.1 Spirochaetales bacterium
CGAAGAAAAACACGAAGTGGAGGGATGCAATGCGATAGCCGTCTGCCCGCGTTTCGGGAGACATGCGCGAATGTAGTGTCATACAGTCTGAATGTTCTTGAATGTTTCATTCTCGCGCGGACGTCACGCAACCGTCAATAAGTGCTACAGTACGTACGATATGAAAGCTGAACTGAATCGGGCGATACGTACATATCTTCACGCCGCCGCGCGTGAAGCGGCAGCACGACAGCACACGGCTGTCGGCGAACTGAAGTCAGATCTGACTTATGTGACAGAGGTTGACCTGTCGCTGTCGACGCAGGCGATAGACCTGTTCAGTCCGATTGTGGGAGCGGACGCCGTCGTAACCGAAGAGCATCAGGGTGTTCTCGCGGATATTCGCAACGGTCAGCCAGCCAGAAGCGACGAACTGCTCGTTGTCGTTGATCCCATTGACGGTACGAGAAACTACGTGCATGGACTTCCCCTGTACGCAGTCTCGGTCGGTGTTCTGCGGAACCGACGTCCCTGGCTCGGAGGGCTGGCATTCCCCGGCCTCGGCTATGCGGTCATCTGCGATGGAGACGCGGTATGGAGATTCCCGCTCTCGGACATACAGGGGACACCCGAACGGGTGACTCGACCGGATCAAGCTCTGAATGCCCAGTCGCTTGTCTTTACGAGCGACGGGATTCTGAGCCGTCATACCTGGGACACATCGGTCTGTCGCATCATCATGATTGGCTCTTCGGTGCTCGAGTCGGCGTGGACCGCCCTCGGCCTCGGCGCTGGTTCGATCTTCGGTGCGCATATCTGGGATATTGCCGGCGCGTGGCCCATGCTGGAGCATTTTGGTCTGTATCTGCATCGCCTGAGCGACGGGTCTGCGATCAGGACCTACAATCCAGACGACTACCACCCTGAAAACGACTGCCTGGCAGACCGTGGAATCGTGTGTCGTCCCGAGGATGTCCAGCGCGTACGCAGCGCGCTCGTGCCCCTTCGACGGATCGGCGATCGGGACTTATACTGAAGGCATGAGTACATACGAAGCCGCCGGAAACCGATACGAACAACTGGATTACGCGCGCTGCGGCGCGAGTGGGCTGAAACTGCCCCCGATATCGCTTGGCCTGTGGAATAATTTCGGCAACAACCGTCCCTACGACACCGGTCGACGCATGGTCCTTCGGGCATTCGACCTGGGTGTCACGCACTTTGACCTTGCCAACAACTACGGACCCCCCGCAGGTTCGGCAGAAACCAACTTCGGGCGTATGCTCGCCACCGATCTTGCACCCTACCGCGACGAGCTCGTGATTTCCACGAAAGCAGGATACGACATGTGGCCCGGCCCCTACGGCTGCTGGGGTTCGCGAAAGTACCTGCTCGCGAGTCTCGATCAGAGCCTTGCGCGCATGGGGCTCGACTACGTAGACATCTTTTACTCGCATCGGTTTGATCCTGATACGCCGCTTGAAGAGACCATGGGCGCACTCGCGAGTGCGGTCCAACAGGGAAAAGCGCTGTACGTCGGGATTTCTTCCTACTCGGCAAAAAAGACGGCGGAGGCCGCTGCCATTCTGAAGCACATGGGCGTGCGGTGCCTTATACATCAACCTTCCTACTCCATGCTCAACCGCTGGATCGAAGCCGATCTGCTCGACGAACTCGAAACGCAGGGAATGGGCTGTATCGCGTTTTCTCCGCTCGCGCAGGGCCTGCTGACCGACAAGTATCTGAACGAGGTGCCGGCTGACGCGCGCGTGAACACCGCCCCTTCGTTCAAGCCGTCCTTCCTGACCGATGACAACCTTGCGAAGGTACGCGCGCTCAACGGGATCGCGAAGAAGCGTGGGCAGTCGCTGTCGCAGATGGCGATCGCCTGGGTGCTCCGTGACCCGCGCGTGACCACCGCGCTCATAGGGGCGAGCCGGGTCGAACAGATAGAAGAGAACCTCGCAGCGCTGAAGAATCTCGAGTTCTCGAACGAAGAGCTTGCCGAGATAGACCGCTACGCGACCGAATCGGGTATCAACCTCTGGGCGCAGTCGAGTAATGCCGGATAGCGTGATCTATTTCGTGCCGTTGACATGCGGTAGTTGCACCAGACAAACGTTCTGTGAATAATTGCTGATACGCAGGGGGAAAAATGCCAAAATGGGAAAAAAGTCGAATTCGTCAATCAAGCCTTCGGACACCGCTTGTCGTCAGTGTAACGGTAGTCACCGTTCTTATCGTCGGTATGCTGGCAGCCACGTCTGTCTGGATCATCAACAGTGCAGGAAATGACGCCATTGATGATCTGGAAGTGCAACTTCGCGACGGATTTGACAGGTATCTACGCTTTCAGACAGAAACAGCCTATACGATGCTCGATGAAGTTCATCGCATGGCCGAGCGCGGTGATTTTTCCTCGAATGACGCCTTCAATATAGCGACATCGCTCCTGAGAGAGATTCGTTACGGACTCGCTCCCGGTGATACCACCGACGGGTATTTTTGGGCAGATACACTGGCTGGCGTTAATGTTGTTTTGTATGGTTCGGATGCAGAGGGGACGGACCGAAACGACCTGCAAGACGTAATGGGTAATTTCATTATACAGGATATACGAAGCGCCGCCCTGGCAGGGGGAGGCTTTACCGACTACTACTTCCCGCGGCCTGGGGAAGAGGAGGCACTCCCGAAACGTGGTTATAGTTTGTATCACGAGCCCTTCGATCTGGTGATTGGCACAGGCGCGTACACCGATGAGATTGATGAAATTCTCCAGAGTCGAAGAATCGAGACCGATGCGCGCACCCGCGGTTTTCTTGGTTCAATAGCGTTGATCGCAATTGCAGGTCTCGTAGTGGTTATCTTTGTCATTCTGGCCATTGCTCAGCGCCTTGTCCGGCCGATACGAGCAGGCGTATCGTTTGCCGAGGAGCTTGCAGGCGGGAATCTGATTGCCAGCCTGGACGTCCAACGGACAGACGAAATCGGCGTTCTTGCGAAGGCGCTCCAGGATATGCAGCAGAAACTGGTGTCGGTCGTACAGGACGTGAAATCTGCGTCGACGAACGTCTCGTCCGGCAGCGCGGAAATGAGCAGCAGCGCGCAGGAACTCTCGCAGGGCGCCACAGAGCAGGCCGCATCTGCCGAAGAAGTTTCTTCCTCCATGGAAGAAATGGGTTCGAACATCAGCCAGAATACCGACAACGCCCTGCAGGCAGAAAAGATCTCGCAGAAGGCCGCCAACAGCGCGGAGGAAGGCGGGCAGGCCGTCGAACAGACCGTACAGGCCATGCGCGAGATATCCGAGAAGATCAATATAATCGACGAAATCGCCCGGAACACAAACCTGCTCGCGCTGAACGCAGCCATTGAAGCAGCTCGCGCGGGCGAGCAGGGAAAGGGCTTTGCAGTCGTTGCGAGCGAGGTTCGCAAGCTCGCCGAACGAAGCCAGACAGCCGCTGGCGAAATTGCTGAACTGTCCAGTCGCAGCGTCGAAGTCGCCGAAAACGCCGGGAGCATGATCAGCGGCATTATCCCCGAGATACGGAAAACCGCCGATCTGGTGCAGGAGATCAGCGCTGCGAGCAAGGAACA
>SKKC01000097.1 GCA_007121695.1 Spirochaetales bacterium
ACGTGTCTTGACCAACACTGAAGCCTAAGCCCATGAGAAACGGCATGCCGTCGAATCTGGCGCTAAGCATAACGTTCGAACCAGGAAGCCCACCGAGAGGCTGTACACCAAAAGACAGGCCCAGCGCCATGGCGGAGGCCGTACCAGTCGCGAGCACAAGAATAAGAAGCGTTATCAGGACAATTCTTTTCATCATTTTTCCCCCTGAAAAATGTAGTAGGTTATTGGTAGGAAGTCTACAGATTATTCCAACGAGTATCCAGCACTCGCACCGCACTTGATGCCCGCTTTAACACCCCGGTAATATAATCTTCATATGAACAGCAAACCCGACCAGATTGTCCTGAGCGCCACCGATCTCGACGGATACCTGACCGACGCAGACCATACGGCATTGGCAAACATGAATACGCTGTACGCCAGGGCGACTGAAAGTTTCGAAATTCTTCAGGCAAGCCGTGCGAACAACAGGATAGACGAAGAGAAGCGCCGCCTCGTCGACGTGTACTCGGAAATGGGACATCTCATGCAGGAAATCGTCGCCTCGGAGCCCCGCATTCAGGTCTATTCGTTTGGTACGCCCCAGGAGGTACACGGAGAAGCGTCCCGCCTGATTGCGAAGCTTCGCGATCGCAGGACCGACCACGCCGAGTTCGTGTACTACACCCAGCGGGCCTACGAGCTGCTGTTCAATTTCGCGTTCGGTTCAGCCGGGAGCCATGCCAAGAACCATCTCATCATAAAAACGCCCGTCAACCAGCCGGTGCAGAACTATGCGGTACACAAGATCCCGGATGTGGACGAACGACTCGAAAATACGGTCATGTGTGTCATGCTTCGAGGGGCGCTGCTTCCGAGCATGATCATGTCCAAGGAAATACAGGAGTACAGTTCGACCGGCTACGTGACTCCCTTCGCGCTCTTCCGGATCCGCCGCGACGATTCGCGCAAGGAGCGCGACATGGAGTACATCCTTGACCTTACGCGGTCCTTTTTTCACCCGGAGCAGCTCGACGGAAAAGACCTCGTGTTCGCCGATCCCATGAATGCAACCGGAGGAAGCCTTGTCACCATCATTCAGTATCTCGCGGACATCGGAGTGCGACCCAGGTCTATACAGTTCTACAACGTTATTGCCGCGCTGAAAGGTTCGTTACGCATCGTTCGAGCCCTTCCTGAAGCCCGCATCGCCACATTATGGATGGACCCTGTCCTGAATGATGCAGCGTACATTCTTCCCGGTCTCGGCGATGCCGGCGACAGGCTCAACGGGACAGACGCAGAGGGGAAACCGAGAAACATCCTGCAGCTTATCGCCGACTATGGCTCTACCATTACGTCGCTGTACAGGTCTCAGGTCGCGGAAATAGAACGGACGGTATTGCCGTCATGATTCGGCAGCGGAGCGCTACCGTGGCAGCGGCAGTGCTTGCGGTTCTGATGGTCGTGTCCTGTGCTTCCGGTATGAGCCGGGCCGATCTGGCCGCCGAGTATTTTAACATCGGGAATGCCTTTCTTGAGCTCGATCGCGCAGATCGGGCTGCCGAATACTTTCTGCGGGCGCTCGATCTTGACCCGTCGCTTCGAGTCGCAGAGTTCAATCTCGCGCGGGCCTACATAACGGCACATCGGTATCCTGAGGCGCAGGAAATCCTCGAGCAGCTTCTCGAACGCGACGGCGATAACACCCTGCTTCTTCGCTCGTACGGGTACGTTCTATACCGACTCGGCATGACAGGCGAAGCAGCAGCAACGTTTGAGCGGGTCCTCGAGATAAACCCGTCGGATGCCGACGCCTGGTACAATCGCGCACTGCTCGCGCGCGAACTGGGGAATTCCGATACCGCGCAGAGCGCAATTACGCGCGCACGTGAGCTCGACTCTGGCGCTCCGGACATCGAGCGTGTATACGCACTCGTTCAGTTTGATCGCGGTGTTGCCGGGGCTCACGAACTGCTCGCCGAGGTGCACGCGCGAAATCCCGATGATCTGGAAATTCTTGGAGTGTACGCGCGCAGCAGCATTCAGACAGGCGATTACGCACAGGCCCGTGATCTGGCCGCCGAACTTGTCACTCGCGAGCCGGGCAACGGTGAGCACCGTTTTCTACAGGCCCGTGTCGCCTTCGTTGGTCTGGAAGACCCTGAGTCCGGTATCGTAAGCCTGAGGCAGGCGCTTGAGCGGGATTTCGACGACGAGGAAGCCATCGCTATGCTTCTCGACGAAATCGGGTCCGAGGAGCGGACGCTCGTCGAGGCGCTGCTTTCCGATTTTGGTCGTCTGGACAGTGAAGAATAGAATAACCGGTGGGGACCGGGTAATCAGCCGGCTGCGTGTTTCTCGAGAACGTTGTGTATTTTTGCGGCAACCGCATCGATAGACCCTGTTGCATCGACGTCCACAATCAGCCGTTTCTCGCGATAGTAGCTTATCACCGGTTCTGTCTGCGACATGTATACCGACAGTCTCTGCCGGATTGATTCTTCTTCGTCGTCGTCCCGCTTGATCAGCGGTTCTCCTGTCTCGTCATCGAACCCGTCTTTTTTCGGCGGGCTGTATTCGATGTGATAGGTACGTCCGGACGCCGGGTGCACCCTTCGACCGCTGAGTCTGCGGATTACCTCTTCATCGCTCAGATCAAGGTGTATGACAAGATCCACGCGAGCAAAGTCCGATAGTGCTTCCGCCTGCGGACGCGTTCGAGGAAACCCGTCGAGAATCCAGCCGAGCTGTACATCTGCTTCCTGCAGCCTGTCCTGTACCAGTTCGATGGTGATCGAATCGGGCACGAGGTTGCCGTGATCGATCAGTTCCTTGACCTTCCTGCCCAGTTCGGTTTCGTGTCGGATGTTATCCCGAAAGATGTCGCCGGTTGAAACATGGGCCAGACCTGTCTCGTCGGCAACCCGTTCAGCCATAGTGCCCTTACCAGCCCCGGGGGGTCCGAGAAATACGATATTCATGAAAGAAGCCTCCGGAACGTGATGTCGCTGCCGTCAATTGTACTTTCCAGCCGAACAACGGTAGTTTAACATGCATAAAGACTTGTTCAAGTAGTGGTTTTCCCGCTGCAGATGCATCTTTACAAAGGAGTGTATATGGATTTCTGGACTCGCATGAAACAAACGGTTGATCGTGGGGTGGAGACTTCGCACGATCTGTTCGAGAAAGCGAAAGAGCGTGCGCAGGATCTCAGCAGGACCGGCGTACTGAAGTACGAGCTGATGCAGCTCGAGGACCAGGCAGGCAAGCAGCTGGCCAGGCTCGGGACCGCGGTGTACGAGGTTCTGCAGGCTGGCGGTTCGGTTACGACGGAGACAGACGGAGTTCCTGAAATAATGGAAGAGATTACGGCGCTCAAATCGCGTATCGCTGCAAAAGAACTCGAACTCAGCGAAGCCGGTGGCAAGCAGGACGGAGATTGAGCGGTCATATGCGTCCGAACCCTTGACACGGAGAGAAGTGATGGGGTAGGTTCAGCACTCTTGAGTCACGCGAGGTTGTAGCGACGTTGCGTGCACTTGAATCCGGGACAGAGCGAATACCGCATGCGGGAATGTTGGTACTTTTGAGAAA
>SKKC01000283.1 GCA_007121695.1 Spirochaetales bacterium
GCAATAGCCGATAATTGCCCATCCGGCTCCAAACAGTAATCCACCGATAATCTGTGAACCGAAACTCAGGCCACGCGGAGAGAACTCGGCGAGTCCCATATCGCTCAGCGCGTACACGCCAATCGAACCGACGACTATCGTGGTCAGCATGAACTTCACGATGGTCATATCGCGAAGTCGCATTGCACCGACCTGCTTCTCGAAACGAAGTACTTCAGCCTGCTGCAGAAATACACCAAAAAGAACGCCGGTAACTATCGCTATAACGAGTGTCATACATTACCTCCCTTGTAGAGAATTCTGGATGTGACGATGCCCCCGACGAAAAACATCGTCAGTGCGAGAAAACTGCTCACGCCAAGCTGGCTCAACCCGCTGATTCCGTGGCCGCTCGGGCACCCCCCCGCCATGCGGGCGCCGACAATCGCAAGCGTACCGCCAAGCAGAGACCACCATATTCGCGTCCGGACACTGCCGCCAAAGCGTTCTACCCACATCTGGGGCAGCTCTTCACGCTTATACGTTCCCGAGAGTTTTGACGAGACGAACGCACCGACACCAATTCCAATCACGAACAACAGCTGCCAGTTCGGGAACGCCGCACCAGTCAGGCTGCCTCCCCGGGTCTGATAGAACTCTGTCGCACTCAGGTCTATCCCGACAGTGTCGAGAATAAGTGTCATGAATCGAGGGAAGGTCGTTGATGTTCCGAAAAACTGTCCTTCTACTGCCACACTGGCCGTAAGAAGCAGACCGGCTGCCGCCCCGAACAGATAGGGCCGAAGTGATTTTGCATTCAACATTAGCAAACTCCTATATAAGAATATGCCACATATATATTAAACGCTTTATATATTGTCAACCACTTGGTGACGCTTTATCGTGAAGCGATTCTCCGTCGCATACGCCGGTGCTTCCACGTAAGCGCCAGGCCTGCGGCAATCCCGATGACCGTTGTGGGTTGATAATTCATGAGGAGATACCCTATGAGCCCACCACTAAATGTGATGCGCCATATCGAGAAGAGCGAGAGCACGACAGCGCCAAGAACGATTACTGCCCACCCTATCCCGAGAACAAGCCCGAAATAGAAAAAGACAAGGAGCCCGGACTCCATTACGGCCGCGCGCATCGAACGTCCTCGCGCGTATATACGATCTGATACATCTCGGAAACTCATATGTATAATCTACCTGAACTGATATACCAGGGTCGAGTATGCAGCTTGGTTGAGCAGACCCGCTCATATGACTATGATACGCAGTCTATGAGTGGCGTACAGTACATCTATGTAATGAAAGATCTCCGTAAAATCATCCCTCCGAAAACCGAGATACTCAAGGGGATATGGCTCTCGTTCTTCCCTGGAGCCAAGATTGGCGTTGTCGGTGCGAACGGAGCTGGAAAAAGTACGCTTCTGCGCATCATGGCAGGCGTAGATCCCGATTTCATCGGAGAAGCCTGGCCAGCCAAGGGAACCACGGTCGGCTATCTTCCCCAGGAACCCGAACTCGACCCGAAACTCGACGTAAAGGGTAATGTTGAGCTCGGCCTGAAGCATCTACGCGACCTCCTGCTGCGTTTCGACGAAATCAGCGAAAGCTTCGCGACGGTCGAGGACGACGACGCGATGACCCGGCTTCTGAACGAGCAGGCCGAACTGCAGGACAAAATCGATGCGACCAACGCCTGGGATCTCGACCGTACGGTTGAAATCGCCATGGACGCCTTGCGCGTACCGCCCGGTGATGCCGACGTCTCGACGCTCTCTGGCGGTGAACGTCGCCGTGTCGCACTGTGCAGAATACTGCTCGAGCAGCCCGATCTGTTGCTTCTCGACGAGCCCACGAACCATCTGGATGCCGAGTCAGTTGCCTGGCTGCAGCGGCACCTTCGCGACTATCCCGGCACCGTCGTGTCGGTAACGCATGACCGTTACTTCCTGGACGAGGTTTCAGAGTGGATACTCGAACTCGACCGCGGCGAAGGTATTCCCTGGAAGGGAAACTACTCATCCTGGCTTGACCAGAAACGCAAACGACTCGCCGAGGAAGAGAAACGCGAAAGCGCTCGACAGAAAACCCTAGAACGCGAGCTTGAGTGGATACAGATGTCGCCTCGCGGGCGCCAGTCAAAGGGAAAAGCCCGACTGAACTCGTACGAAGAACTCGCGGGTACAGACGAGCGGGAACAACTCAAGACAGCCGAAATCGTTATTCCGCGCGGCCAACGCCTTGGCGACAGCGTAATAACCGCACACGGGCTGTCCAAGGGTTTCACAGATAAACTACTCATGGAGGACGTGAGTTTTGCTGTTCCCCGTGCAGGTATCGTCGGCATCGTCGGACCGAACGGTGCAGGAAAAACAACGCTCTTCCGTATGATCGTCGGCCAGGAAGCCCCCGACGCGGGAACACTCGAACTCGGAAGCACCGTCCAGCTGTCGTATGTTGATCAGTCACGCGAGGACCTCGAGAACTCTCACACGGTCTGGGAAGAAGTAAGCGGCGGCCACGATATCCTTCACCTCGGACGGGCCGAGGTGAACTCACGGGCCTACCTTTCCTGGTTCAATTTCGCAGGCTCCGACCAGCAGAAACAGGTATCTGTGTTGTCCGGTGGAGAACGCAACCGACTGCAACTGGCCAAACTGCTGAAAAGCGGCGGGAATGTCATTCTCCTCGATGAACCGACCAATGACCTCGACGTGGATACCCTCAGAGCGCTTGAGGATGCGCTCCTCGCGTTTCCCGGGTGCGTCATGGTCACGTCGCACGACCGCTGGTTTCTCGATCGCATATGCACGCACATACTCGCCTTTGAAGGCGAAAGCCGGGTGACCTGGTACGAGGGCAACTACAGCGAATACGAAGCAGACAGGGTCCGGCGACTCGGCGACGAAGCCGCCCAGCCCCACCGTGTTCGGTACAAGAAACTCCGGAGGGACTGAGTACGGCGGCGCCGCTATCTCAGGCGTGCACCAAGCGTGAGTGCTACGAGATTCAGATTGTTCCAGGTGTAGCGGGGTTCCGTCTGCGTAACGGTCCACACCGAAGGCTCACGTCCGGTACCATCCGCTCCGCCGCCCAGCGCCCGAATACCGAGAAAGGCCTCTGAACCCTGACCAGTCGGCACTCCTACGCGCACCGCTGCGTCGTACAGCCAGCCGATAACGTCGACATCGCGCAGGTTCAGATAGCGAATCGGTGCGTAGAACCCTTCGACGCTTCCCTCGATGAACGCTTCGCTGTTGCCGAGAGTTCGACGGCCGGAGGAGCTCAACACAGGGACAGGACCTAAATCCTGCGAGATAACACGCTGTTCCCCGTCCGCTGTTTCAAACGAAATGCGCGCGTTTCTCAGCTGCAGACCGGCTCCGAACGACAGACTGCCCCTCCCGGAATCAATCGCGCGGTACCGGTATGTTCCGCGCCAGAAATCGAACCCGTAGACGAGATCCAGAGGAGTCCCGTCACCGTCCGCGCCAGTGCCAGGTCCTGCAAATTCAACGCCGTCGATTGTTATTGACTCGCTAACCGGGATACGCGTGCGCGTTTCAAAGGTAAGCGGCTGAA
>SKKC01000176.1 GCA_007121695.1 Spirochaetales bacterium
AATCGTCCGGGAAGTAGTCGAGAAGTACTGCCGGTCGTTCACCCTCCTCGCGTCCGCTGAGATGGCGTGAATAGTTTTCGATGCCGCTGCAGTACCCCATTTCTTCCATCATTTCGATGTCGTACTCGCACCTGCTCTTCAGGCGCTGAGCTTCCACGATCTTGTTCTCCGCAAGTAGCTGCTCATGGCGAATCGCGAGTTCTTCTCGAATCCGTTCGAGCGCGGGTCTGATTTCCCCCTCGGTCATCACGAAATGCTTGGCTGGATATATCATGATCGAACCGGGCTCATCGAGCACCTCTCCGGATACTGGATTGAAAATCCGTATGCGTTCTATTTCATCCCAGGCGCACTCTATGCGGTAGGCCTGATCTTCCAGGTACGCCGGATAGATCTCCATTACATCGCCTCGAATCCGAAACGATCCACGACTGAGGACCGCATCGTTTCTGTCGTACTGCAGGGAGATCAGTTTGCGCCCTATTGCATGGAGGTCGGCCTGCCCGCCATTATCGACCCGCACTCTCATATCACGATACTGCCGCGGGCTACCGAGGCCGTAAATACACGATACTGTCGCTACGACGATTACGTCACGTCGTTCCAGCAGGCTTGTGGTTGCAGCCAGTCTGAGACGATCGATTTCCTCGTTAATGGAGGCATCTTTTTCGATGTAAAGATCACGCGACGCGACGTATGCCTCGGGCTGATAGTAGTCGTAATAGGACACGAAATACTCGACTGCATTATCCGGAAAAAACTGCTTGAACTCCCGGTATAACTGCGCGGCCAGCGTCTTGTTGTGCGATATTACCAGCGTGGGGCGCTGCGTATCCTCAATGATCTTTGCCATGGTGTACGTCTTCCCGCTTCCGGTCACACCTTTCAGCGTCTGAAACGCGAGGTCCTCATGTACCCCGCGCGCTAGTTGCGCGATCGCCTCGATCTGGTCTCCCGCGGGCTCATAATCTGCCTGAACGCGAAATTTCATTGCGCAGCTCCCGCAGACTGTACCGATGCGAGAAGGTCCCGTACTTCATTCGACGGAACAGCAAAGGCAATACCCATGGAACCACCCTGTGTCGAGTAGAGCACCGATACGAGTCCGATAAGACGACCGGAAGAGTCAAAGAGCCCGCCACCGCTGGCTCCGGGGTTCACCGCGGCGTCGGTCTGTATCATATTGCGGAACGTCGTGTGTTCGTCTGCATGAATGACTCGATTCAGGGCCGAAACGACGCCGGATGTCAGGCTGCGTCCGAGACCGAAGGGATTACCGATAACAAACGCGGACTGGCCGATGCGAAGAGCGTCGCTGTCGGCGATTTCAACCGGACGGAGCGAGTGCTGCTGCGGCAAAACCGATCGGAGCAGGGCCAGATCGGAATCGGCCCGTGTGGCCACAAGTTCGGCGGAAAAGGTATTTCCGTTGGTATCCGACACATTCAGTTCACCCAACTCTTCGACCACATGAAGACTTGTCACTATGTATCCGTGTTCGTGAAGGAGAACACCTGACGCTCCGGGAACACTTTGGAAACCCGGCAATCGCAGGTCTCCTCCGCTGTCCGCCGACCCCGACCTCGCGACCACTCGAACGACCGAGGACGCTGCCTGATCGTACACCGAAAGAGCAACGTCCTCGGTTCCGCGGAAGTCGGTATGTGCGAGCGATACACCCGCAGGAGGACGAAACAGAAAGAGCAGCGTTGTCCCCGCAAGGGTGACAAAAAAAACGCAGATTCCGGTAAGAACAAGGTGTCGAGTGGTGTACAGTTTCATGGATGCGGTGCAGAACTCCTGTAAGATCCGATTATACCGGTCCGCGGGCATCCCTTCTACACGGTTTCGATGCAGCTTATCCAGTCCTGCCACACGCTTTCGGATTCTCCCATGCGACGATGCTGTACTGCTTCGAGCACATGTGCCTCATCGATGCGCGGGCTGTCGTCGACGGCTGAGATGGTTCTCGCCACCCGAAGAATCGATTCACCCGCACGGTGAGATAGCCGCATGTGCGTAACGGCCTCGCGAAAAATCGATAGCGATTCCGCCGACATGAAACTCCTGATGTTTCGCGAACCTGCTCGTCCATACAGTACCGACAGTCGTTTGCGTGATTCACGTACGCGCTGCGAGGTGTACGCTTCGGAATCGTCGGATGCCGATAGTTCAGACTCATCTGCGAGTCCCTGAAAGGACGTAACGGGCACACGAATATCGATGCGATCCATGAGCGCACCTCCGATACGCTTCCAGTAGCGCTGTATCTCCTGAATGCTGCAGGTGCAATGACCACTGCCCTTTCCGAACAAGCCACAGGGACAAAGGTTCGCCGCGATAACGAGTTGTATTCTCGCGGGGTAGGTGTACTGCCGGCCGGCCCGCGAGAGTCGAATGACTCCGTCCTCAAGAGGTTCGCGCAGCGCCTGAAGTACTCCCGGGCGAAACTCGGGTGCCTCGTCGAGAAACAGAACACCTCCATGCGCAAGCGAGATGTCGCCAGGTGTGGTACCGCGACCTCCCCCGATTACCCCTGCCGGTCCGGCCGAGTGATGCGGCGATCGAAAAGGAGGCCGGCGGATCAGCCCCTGGTCTGGCTCGAGCAGACCGGACAGCGAGTGAACCCTCGTCGCTTCCGAGGCGATCGGGTCATCGAGATCGGGAAGAAGCGCGGGAAGTCGTCTGGCGATCATCGTTTTCCCGCTGCCCGGAGGACCTGCGAGCAGCAGATGGTGGCCACCGACCGCTGCGATCAGTGCCGCGCGCTTGGCGCGCGATTGACCGATCACGTCATGGAATGGACTCTTCTCAGTACCTTTACTCGAACGTGGTTCGCTTGGCGGCGTCTGAATCGGGCGCAGGTGTTCAAGATCAACAAGTCTCTGGACCGCGTGGACCTGAACACCGGATACAGCGCTCGCCTCCGAAGCATTCTCAGCGGCAACAACGACGTGCGTGATGCCACTCGCGTGTGCGTCGAGAACCGCCGCAATAACACCCCGAACAGGACGAACACGACCGTCGAGTCCGAGTTCGCCGAGTACGAGAACCCGCTCCGCGTCGATGCAGGCGTGTGGAATCTGGGCAGAACACAGGAGTATGGCGAATGCGATACCGAGATCAAAGGCTGATCCGGCTTTCGGAACATCGGCAGGACCGAGATTAACGAGCACGCGATCGCGAGGGTACTGATACCCTGAATTACGAATCGAGGCGCGGACACGCTCGCGCGCCTCCCGTATGGCTGCGCCCGGAAGTCCTACAATATCCGTCCCCGGTATTCCAGCACGAAGATCGACCTCAATCGTGACAATCGAGCCCGAGAAACCTTCGTGCGCATAGGCAAAGAGTTTCATGTACCCTCCTGATTACCTATACGCGCGATACTCGCTATCTGCTTTTCAGAAACGCGAAATTTCAGTCCTCGATTTCAGATATCGCCTGTTGTACGAGCGCGTCGCACCGCTCGTTCTGTTCGTGACCCGCGTGTCCCTTCACCCAGTTCCAGCTCACCGTTAGTCGATTCACCAAATCGTGGAGTGTCTGCCAGAGATCCT
>SKKC01000167.1 GCA_007121695.1 Spirochaetales bacterium
AGGTCGGTGCGCCACCCGAGACTATCAAGGACACGCTCGTTACGCCTGACTCGGTGCCGAACATCTTTGTCCTTCCGCACGAGCTGTTTCACTGGCAGAAGGGAATAAACGTCGGAGACATGGAGTTTCCGATCTACTTCAATTTTTTCATTCGAAAGCAGAAAGTCACGATCTGTTGTACCGAAGAGCAGCAGGAGAGACTCGAAACCGCAATCCGGGAGTCGGTGTTCGGTCCGGAAAAACTCGATCTGCGGCAGGACGTTTTTTCGGAGGACGAGTCAATCTGGGTGCCCGATATTTCCCGCGAGCTGTCGTTTTTTCGGGGACCGCTCGCGCTGCACGATCTGTTTAACGTGATCTGTTTTCAGGACGGCGTAGCTCCTGTAGACGGCGTTACCGTGCAGAGTACCGCCGACGCCTTCCTGTTCAGCTGGGAGGGGCAGGAAGCAGTGCCGGTTCCTGCCGCGGTGTCGTATACGCCGCAGTACGATATAGGGGAGCGGCTGCCGAATCCGTTCGTGCCGCCGCGTTTCGGCGTCACCTGTCTTGGCCCGAGCCACGGCTTCGATCCGCACGATAACACCTCGGGGTTCATTATCTGGTTGAACCATAGCGGCATCATGGTTGATCCGCCGGTCAACTGCACGGAGTGGCTGTTACAGTCCAACGTGAATCCGAAGTTTATCGACAGTATTATCCTGACCCACTGTCACGCAGATCATGACGCCGGTACCTTTCAGAAAATCCTGCAGGAGGGTCGGGTGACGGTGTACACCACACCGACGATCATGCAGAGTTTTCTGCGCAAGTATTCGGCTTTCTCCGGTGAGAAGCCGGAGTTTCTACGCTCGCTGTTCGACTTCCACCCCGTTTTTATCGACCAGAGTTTTTATCTGCATGGGGGCGAGTTCAAGGTGTACTACTCCGTTCACTCCATTCCGACCATGGCCTTCAGGTTGAACTTTCAGGACAAGAGCTTTGTGTACTCGAGCGACCATCAGAATGATCCCGCCATACACGACTCCATGCTCGAAAACGGTACGATTGATCAGCGCCGCTACGATCAGCTGAAAAGTTTCCCCTGGGATGCCGATGTGATCTACCACGAAGCGGGAATTGCTCCCCTGCATACACCCGTCGCGTATCTCGCGAGCCTTCCCGAGGACGTCCAGCGAAGAATCACCTGTTTTCACATTGCCGAGAAGGATTTCCCGTCGGATGCGCTGCTGAGCAGGGCCTCATTCGGCATCGAGCATACCCGCTATCTTGATACCACTGCTCCGCAGTACGAGGAAGCCTACCGCGTGCTCGATGTGTTGAAGCAGCTCGACTTCGCACGCGACATGGGTATCCCCAAGGTCCAGCAGTTTTTCGGCATAGTGCAACGACAGACCTTCGCGGCCGGTGAGTACATTATTCGCAAGGGAAGTCGGGGAAACTACTTTTACATCATCATGAACGGAAACGCTGCGGTCCTTGCCGAAAACCTTGTGCGGAGCAAGATGCTTGGTGCCTACGACTACTTTGGAGAAGTCGCGCTCATGACCGACAGCGACCGCACCGCCGACGTCGTGGCCGAGTCGGAGGTCGAGGTGCTATCCATTGAGCGCTCACGCTTTCTGAACTTCATTACCGGCACCGAGTTCGAGGGTGTGCTGCGGCGTCTGATACGAAACCGCAGCGAGGAAACCTGGAACCTGCTTGCCGAGGGCTTGCCCTTCGCGCATCTGACCGACTATCAGCGCATGTGGCTGGAGTCGGTCCTTCAGCCGCGCGAGTACCCTGCGGGGACCGTGCTCATGAAGCACGGAGAGACGGTGCGGGAGGTATACCTGATTCGCGACGGTTCCCTGAAGGTAGAATCCACGGAAGGGTTATCCGATACGCTGAGCCGCGGAATGCTCGCCGGGAACATGGGAGAACTGCACCGGCAGCAGCCGAGTTCGCTGCTGGTTCAAAGCGAAACGCCAGCGTCGGTCTTCGCCATCGCCTACGATGATGTACACGGCTTTCTCGATCGCAATCCCGGTGCAGTCATGCGGGTCAACGACGGACGACAGATGTCTGCCGCCGATCCGGGACAGGAGTCCAGTGAGGAAGTGTCTGACGACCAGAGGCGTCTCCGTGCCGAAGCGCGTGCAGAGGCGATCCGGCTCTACGACGCACCACCTGCCGCCGGCCCCTGAGGTCCCGTCGTCAGGCATTCATGACACGCTTGCCTTCGCGGAACACCGAAATGCGTTTGGTGGACTCGCTGATCGCGATTGCCACCGATGAACTTACCGCGGTAATTGCAGCCGCTGCCGTGTGCCGGGCACCAAGCCCGCGCGGCAGGTCGTTCACTTCCACGTCGGCGCGCAGGTAGGTGCCTGCGCTGTGAATCACCCCGTCACCCCCGATCTAAAGCGCGCCGTCGATTCGCGAGATCTCCTTCACCGTTTCTTCGAGGCTCGGATCAAGCTCATTCCGGTCTGTTTCCGATATGCCGCGGAAGGGGTTAATCAGGAGCTGGTGACAGAAGCCCTTTACCGTCTCGTAGTCGCCGAGCACAAAAATCGCCCCCGCCGGTTTTCCTTCCCTGCCTTCCTGCGCAAGCTCGGTGGCAAGCTGCAGCACGCGGGCAAACACCAGGTCGTCTATGTCGCTACCCACGCCGCCGCTCGGCAGGCGAAACAGCGAGCCAAACTCGTGTTGCAGATTCGTAAGTCGTATGGTGTCGAGCGCGCCGCTCGATGGTTCTCCGAACACCGTCAGGACACGCTCGCTTTTTTCGAGTATGCCCCGGCTCATGAGAAAAAGCAGAGACGTGGTTGTCAGATTGTGGTCGCTGACCGACTTCACCGGCAGATCGATCACCTCGTCTACAATGTCTCCGTTCGTGTAGGCGTCCGGGTCGTTCGACAGCAGCAGTACCCGACCTGCGTACGCGGTACGCGCGTCGGTCAGGCGCTGATCATTCGTGAAGAAACGGACCGATCCCATGGCATCCGGGAAGAGGAGCACCGAGTCGACCTGTATCGCCTTCGCGAGCCACAGCGCGTGCAGAAAGGTTTCGGTTGCCGTGGTGTTCTTTACCGGCTCGTGCTCCACTTTTGTCGGAGGGTGCGACAGCACTGTCAGCGCCTGTTCGGCAGTACGGGCCTTTTTCAGTGATTCGTAGATGTCGGAGCGGCGCAGGAGACGGCCGAGGTCGCTGAGAACCAGGAGATTCGTGGAATGCGCCCAGAGCATGAGGATAATGACGTGAACCGTGCTGCCGTCGTACGGAATACCCTCCGGGGAAATTCCTATGCAACCGACCGTCTGATCAGTCTCCGGGAGTTTTCCGTGCGGAATTGCAACGCCTTCGGATACCCGTGTCGAAATTTCATCTTCCCGGGCCAGTACCAGATCGCAGACGAGTTGCGGATTACGGATGTCGGCCGACTCGCAGGCCGCGTAGACCAGGGTCTGTATTGCATCGCGTTTGTCCGGCGACCTGAGAAAAACAACGCGGTCGGGCGTGAAGAACTTACTTATGTTCATGCGTGTCACAACTCCGGGTTGAATGGTTTCAGTATAGGTGAAGCTTCGCAAACTTGCACGCCCGGGACAAACGTACTACGCTCGCGAGATGGACATAATCGACCGCGCACTGATAGTTGCACGCGAGGCACGGGAGCGAGCGTACGCCCCGTATTCCCGGTTTCAGGTGGGTGCCGCCATCAAGGCTCGCGGGCACGACACGCTATACCCTGGATGCAACGTGGAAAACGCCAGTTATGGCGCCACCATCTGCGCTGAACGCGGCGCTGTCATGGCCATGGTCGCCGACATCGGTGCCGCCGAGCTGGAGTTCGTGCTGGTCGTTACGGATGCCGACCCGCTTGCTGTTCCCTGCGCGGTGTGCCTGCAGGTTCTGTCGCAGTTTTCCGTACCGGATACACAGGTGCTCATTGCCAATCTGGATAGCGTGTGCGACCGCTATACCATGGCTGACCTGCTGCCGCACCCGTTTCAGTTCTAGTACACAAAGGTGTTGAGCGCGGCGAGAAAGCTCATTACCGCTGGATATGCCAGTATGCTGTGGAACAGCACTGCAGAACCCAGAATCGGTTTCATCATGTCTGCCGCCGAGGAACCGCGTCGCGGAAAGCCCGCCCGGCCCATGAGAGCCCCGAGCAGGGTAGCGGCTGCGCAGGCGAGAACGAGCAGGAGCGGATCCGGCTGTGCCGTGAAACTGAAGGGCGAGAGCCCGTGGAGAGAGCCGTAGAGGCAGCACAGCGCAGGGATCAGTCGCACGCCCGAGCGTCGGACAAGCTCGGGTGTACGTCGATAGGCAGTACGCACAAGCAGGAAAATGCCCGCGAGCGCGGGAAGCGATGGAACCACCATGGCATAGAGTCCGGCGAGGACCGCGATCGGAAGCCCAAGCAGCACAGCAGCGAGATCCTCCGCGGGCAGACCATTTCGCGGGATACCAGGCCGTTCGCGCAGCCATCCTGCATCAGAACGCCCGAGCATAATGATCGAAGCCTGCGCGCGCGGTTCATGCTGTATCCATACGGTGTGCTGCACGTCGGTGCCGGCGGTCGCGACGTCGCTGACCATGCGCGGTGTTGTGCTGACGCGTTCGACCGCCGATACCGTTCCCTCTGACAGGTCAATGTCTGCGCGAAAGGCATCCGAGAAAAACTGCGGATGCTGCTCGGCAATCCAGAGCACGCGGACCACATCGCCGGTCATTGGAGCAATCCATGGAGACAGCGCGAAGCGGTTCGTCGCCGCCTCGACGACCGGGATAATGCGGGTTGTTCCGTGTTCGGGCTGTATATGGGCCAGGTTCAGCCCCGCGGCCGGACGCGTCAGCGCGGTCTGCATGGTCTCGATGTACTGGTACGCAACCAGAAAGCTCCCGTCCTCGAGTACGGCGAGATCATGACCAGCGTCGCGGTACGCAGCGCCAGCGCGCAGCGGAGTGCGAGGCCCTTCCTGCGATGATCCGAACACGGAAAAAAACGCCCCGGGAAGTCTGGCGTGTTCCTCGAACACGTGAACGGAGTCCGGCGAGCCATCACGGACACGGAGGTAGCCTGCGTGCAGCTCGCTCTGTTGGGTTTGCCCGTAGCTTCGAAACGAAAGGAGCAGCAGATCCGGTTCGGGACCCTGCACAACCCGCACGTCGCCGAAGGTCGTTCCCGAGGGAAGTCCTGTAATTATGGCCGATGCACCGTACTGATCGTAGGCGACAATGTGGCCTCCGGTGGCTGTGCGGTGCGCAACCACGAGCAGCTCGCCACCCTGTTCGGGTCGCAGATCGATACGATCGAAGTCGCGTGGCGAGGCGACTCTGCCGGCATCGTCGAGCCGGTATTCCCGGATGCTGCCGGACCCGACCGACGCGTGTGGCACGCGATACAGTCCTGCCGGCAGCTCGGCGCCTCCGTCGGTTATGAACAGAAAGAACGCATCGCGACCGGCCCGGGCTGTGCGAATGCGTGCGGTACCCGTGCGTACACGGGCCCGGTCCTCGAAGTGTAATTCGCCGTCTGAGAGAATGGTCTGTCTGAGTATGGATGTTTCGCCCTCGCGCAGGATTCCGAGTCGCGATAAAGTCTCGCCGTCGGCCGATCGATCCCAGCGGCTGGCGCTTGAAGCGTAGTCGAGGACCCGTGGGTTGTCCGATGCGCTTCCAACCGCGAGGGGTACGCACAGCAGGACGACGAAGAGCAGGAGCGATCTGCCTCCCGGGTGGATCATGATCGCCCCCTTCGGTAGAGGTGCGTCGCGAGTGCCCGTCCCACGATAACGGTGACGGACAGAAATGCTGCCGGAACGAGCGCCGGTGCAATGGTACCCCTGACGAGGAGCGAGCGGGTTTCGTTGAGCATGCGCCCCCATCCGGCCACGGGTATTGCCGACTCCCACGCGACGGGTATCGTATAGAAGTTCCCGAGGAAGCTCATGTTCGCTTCGAGTATCAACAGATCGACCGCAACGAGTACTCCTGCGTGTGCGATCAGCGGGGCAGTGTTCCGCAGGATGTGCCGTAGCATAATAACGCCCGACGGGGTCCCTATAAAACTGCTGTAGCGGATGTAGTCGCGCGAACGAATGTGTTCCACCTCCTGCCGTATTCGCCGGTACATCCGTACACCACCGACGAGCAGCAGGGTCACCATCAACCCCAGAATTGAACGCTCTGTGACCGCGCTCAGCATGACGAGTACCGTCACCGACGGAAACGTCTCAAGAATGTCTGCCACGGAGTCCGCTGCTCTGACCCCGTGATAGCCTGTAATGACTCCGCTGACGGTCCCGACGGCGACGGCAGCGATCGCCGCGGCAATCGGCACGAGAATGAAGCGGGTGGCTACGAGTGCTCGTTGAGTATACCCTTCAAGCCACGGAATACCGGTTGCCCGCTCGGCGACGATCGGGTTCGCGAACAGGCGGGAGGGCTCGTCGACGAGAAAACTCACCGTCAGCAGGAACACCAGGCTGGCAGACAGCAGTCCCGCTATTATGATCTGGCGGCTGTTGGTCCGCACGAACCGCCGAGCCCACACCCAGTCGGGTCCTGGGAGCCGGGAGTGCAGTGGCGTTCTCGTTCGTGACGCTCGAAACAACGGGGCCCCGGTCTCCCGTCTCGCGTGCCCAACCGCGGACAGGAAGCCCGCACCTGCGGCGGTGACAAGGACAAGACGCACACTCCACAGCGGCCAGGAAACCGGTACGGCAAGAGCAGCGACCAGCAGGATGCTTCCTGCAATGAAGAATACCGCCCGAAGCTGACCGGGTATTCCGGTGCGGCCGGCACGTGAAACGGCGGGCCGCGGGAGGAGCAGCGCCGCAAGACCGCGACACGCCGTCTGTATCACAATGGCGAAAATACCGAGATAGGTTAGTCCGGCCTGCGAGACGCTGGTGTCCGGCACGGGGGCAATACCCTGGAACTGCCCGATGGTCATGAGTCCGAGCCCGGGATAATTGAACACCCGCTCTACCAGCACGAGGTAGGTAATGAGCATCGGAATGAGCGTGGCAAGTCCGTACAGCAGGTCCGACACGAGCAGCGGATACAGGTGTCGGTGTACGATCGACGATCGACGAAACCCGCGACTTTCCAGCGCGGTTACAAACGGCTCTGCGGTGGCTGTCTGCAGTTTCGCCTGCACGCGGGCCGACAGTACGACCACCGGATACAGCAGCAGGCTTATCCAGGGCAGTGCCAGATGGTGCAGGTAGTTCAGCGACCGCTGCAGGGAAGGCAGTCTGTCGGCTGCCGGGGAGCTGACATTGCCTATCGGAAACCAGCCGGTCTCGACAGCGAGTATAAAAAAGAGCAGCGCAAGCCAGTACACGGGAATGGCAGACACGAACCCCGCCAGACGCCGAAGCGACTGTGCAATCCGGCCGGATCGGCGCGTGTATGGACGCGTACCTATGTAGTAGGCAAGCAGCACGGCCGAAACTGTGGGGAACAGAAACAGCCGCAGAGAGTTGCGAAGCGCCGGTTGCAGGAAAAACAGGATCTGCACTCCATCGCGGTTCGTCCCCAGGTCGAAGCGTGCGAGTCGCCCGAGGTACAGCAGATACTCGTAGAGGACATGATATCGCAGCGGTTCTGCCCGCAGGACGATCTCTCCGACCAGGAAGGTAATCGAGAGAAACACGAGCAGTCGCGCGCTTCCTGATCCGAGAAGGCGGGCGGCGGCAGCGAGGCGCTTCTTCATGGCAACACCTCGGTGCGGCGCGCTGCGGCGATGAGGGTACGCGTATACGCTTCGACCGGGTTGTGGAGGATCTGCGCGGTGCTCCCGCATTCGATCACGCGACCGTCTTTCATGACGGCGATGCGATCGCACAGCGAGCCGACAATCGCAATGTCGTGTGATACGAATACCATGGAGAATCCGAGGGCAGTGCGCAGGTTGCCGAGCAGGCGCACGATCTGTGCGCCAATGGTCACGTCGAGTGCGCTGACCGCTTCGTCTGCAAAAAGCAGGTCCGGTTCAACGACGATCGCGCGAGCGATTGCGATTCGCTGTTTCTGACCACCGGAGAAATGAGCGGCCGTTTCGAGTGCGTCGTCGGGCTCGAGCCCGACCTGTTCGAGCGCCCTCAGGGCCCGTTCCTTTCGTTCTCCCGGTGTCCCCACGCCGAGCTGCTGCAATGGTTCGCACACAATCTGCAGTACGCTCATATCCGGATTGAGCGACGCTGCCGGGTTCTGAAATACAACCTGCATGCCCCGCCTGGTATCGGCAAGTTCTCCGGGCGTACGCGTGGTCAGGTCGTGTCCATGATAGGTAACAGTGCCCTGAGTCGGACGTTCCATGAGCATCATGGTCCGGATCAGCGTGGATTTCCCGCTGCCGGATTCCCCGACTATGCCGAGAATCTCGCCGGCCTGCACGGCGAGCGTCACGTCTGTGACCGCGTGTACAGCCGCGCGGGCGGGCTTCCCGGCGCGCTGAACGCGCGCTGCGTACGAAAACGATACTCCGTGTACTCCAAGGACTGGCTCAGGCGTCATTATCCGCGTCTCCGATACGGGGAACTGCCGAGAGCAGGGTCCGGGTGTATTCGTGCGTCGGATGCGGAAACACCCGTTGGACCTGCCCGTGCTCGACGATTTCTCCTGCGTTCATGACGGCAACCGAGTCGCACAGATGCGCAACGGTGCCAAGATCGTGGGTTACCATGAGGAGCGCCATGCCTCGCTGCTCCGATAGTGTTCGCAAAAGGGTCAGAATCGAGTTTCGGGTCACCACGTCGAGATCCGTCGTCGGTTCGTCTGCGATCAGCAGCCGCGGGTTGCCGGCGAGCGCAAGCGCAATGCACACGCGCTGGCACATGCCGCCGGACAGCTCGCCGGGATAGGCGTCGAGAATCTGCGTCGGGTCGGGAAGCGACACCTGCGACAGGAGCTCTGCGGGGTGCACACGATGAGCCGTCCTCAGCGTCTGGAGTTTCCGGAACTGGGTGCCTATGGTCATGTACGGGTTCAACGATGCCACCGGATCCTGGAAAATGTAGGCAATTCCGTGGCGACGGGCCTCGAGCAGTTCGTTGTCGCGCATGCGAAGCAGATCGCGCTGTGCTGCTCCAAACAGGACCTGCCCGGACACGGCTGGCGGGGGAGGGTCGGGTAGCAGGCGGGTCAGAGCCAGGCATGTCACGGTTTTTCCGCTGCCGCTCTCGCCGACGAGTCCGACCCTGCCACCTTCGGGAATATCAAACGACACATTCCGTACCGCGTGAACCTCCGCCCCCCGATACCCCGGAGGAAAGCAGACGTCCAGATTCCTGACGGATAGCATGATTATCCGTGGTCTGCGGCGAATCCTTTCATGAACGCAGCAAGGTCGTTCACTGCTGCCATGGGAAGCGCGTTGTAGAGACTCGCGCGTATGCCTCCGACGCTTCGGTGTCCCTTCAAACCGACCATGCCCGCATCACCGGCTTTTTTCAGGAATGCAGCCTCGAGTTCGGTGCTCTTCAGGTTGAACACGACGTTCATGCGGCTGCGACAGGAGGAATCCACCGGACAGCGGTAGAAACCTTCGGATTCATCGATAATGGAATAGATCAGATCGGACTTCACCTGGCTTGCGTCCTGCATCGCGGCGACCCCGCCCTGTGCGTCTACCCACCCGAGTACCAGATTCATGAGGTAGATGGGGAAGACTGGTGGCGTGTTGTACAGGCTCTGCTTGGATGCATGCGTGGGATACGTCAGATACGCGGGCAGATCGGCATTGCATTTCGGTAGAAGGTCACGTCGAATAATGACGACGGTGACTCCCGAGGGTCCGAGGTTCTTCTGGGCCCCCGCGTAGATCACACCGAATCTGTCCATGGGAAGTGGTCGGCTCATGATGTCGCTCGACATGTCTGCGACTATGGGTACGCCCTGTGTGTCCGGGAAGTCGCGCCACTGCAGACCGTTAATTGTCTCGTTACTTGTCAGGTGGAGATAGGCTGCGTCCGCGTGTGTCTCGAGTTCGTAGGGATTTGGAAGCGTGGTATAGCTCGACGACTCACCGTCAAACACGACCTTTACCGCGCCGATTTTTTTCGCGTCGTCGAGTGCCTTTTCGGCCCATGCGCCGCTGACGGTGAAGTCGCAGAATGAACCGCCGGGAAGCAGGTTCAGCGGAACCATGCCGAACTGCATGGTCGCCCCGCCACCGAGCAGCAGGACCTCGTGCGAGTCGGTAATTCCGAGCAGCGACTTGATACGGTCGATTGCCTGGGTATGTACCTCGTCGTAGGCTTTGCTCCGGTGGCTTGACTCGATAAGCGACATGCCGGTGCCGCGATACTCGGGAAGTTCGGCAGCAGCCTGCATCAGGACCTCTTCCGGCAGAGTGGCCGGACCCGCAGAGAAATTGTGTGCACGCATCATGAGCAGTATAATGAACGAATAATTCGCGAAAAGCGAGGGGTCCATCATGAGTCGCACGGTCTTTCCCGTAACTTCTCCGCTCGACGGCGCGGTTCGCGACGCGTGGGCGGTCGATTCTTCGGCGTCCGAAACACGAGGTGTGGTGCAGATTCTCCACGGAATGGCTGAACACAAAGAGCGGTACGCGGAGTTTGCAGCCTTTCTCTCCGAAGCGGGCTACGCGGTTGTGGCGCACGACCATCGGGGGCATGGCCGGAACGAACCGGACGAGAGCAGGAACGGCTTTTTCGCCAGTTCCGGCGGGTGGCAGGCAGTCGTGTCCGACGTGTTCGCGGTGCGCGCGAGGATCGTGGCGACGTATCCCGGGGTGCCGATCTATCTGTTCGGGCACAGTATGGGAAGTTTTATCGCGCGCAGTTGCATGATACGTGACGCAGGTGCCTACGCCGGATACATCCTCTGCGGAACCGCATCGCATCCCGGCCTCGCCGGTCATGCCGGGCGGACGCTCGCTCGTCTCCTGTCGGCACGCGGGCACGAACGGGTGCGAAGTCCCCTGCTTTCGTCGCTGACGAAGCACGGGTTTAACCGCGATTTCGCGCCGAATCGTACGGCGTACGACTGGCTCAGCAGAGACGAATCAGAGGTCGATGAATACATTGCCGATCCTGCCTGCGGGTTTATACCCTGCCGTGCATTCTTCCGCGACATGGTCGGGGGACTTATTGAGGTCAATACCCATAGCGATCTCGCAGCAATACGAGATGCGGTTCCCGTATTTCTGATTGCAGGCGGGAAGGATCCGGTCGGGGGGTCCGGGCAGGGCGTAGAGCGGGTTGCGGCCATGCTTCGCGCGCATACACCCTGCGAGGTCAGCGTTCGCATGTTTCCCGATGACAGACACGAGCTGTTGAAGGAGCTTGACCGGACGGAGGTCTTTCGTGCGGTGTCTGCCTGGCTTGGCGCGCATGCCTACTGGGGTAACCGGCCGACGCGAACGAACCAGTAAACCCACAGGGGCAGGACGGCGGCGGCAGCGCCTGCCAGGATCAACAGAAGCGGCTCGGGCAGCATTGGCGCGTGCAGAATAAACTCGATACCGACGACCAGGCAGATCGACATTGCCGTGAACATCCGCATAAGAAGCAGACTTCGCAAGGCACCCGGAGCCTGGCGAAGTGAGCACAGTGAGTGTGTTCCAAGCGCGCATAGCGCGCCCGCGAACAGGCGTATGCCGGCAGGGGTGCCGGATACGAACAGGAGACTGACCCCGACAACGAGATCGGCCACCGAAAGTATCCCGAGTTGTATCCGCAGCCGTGCGGGAACCGTGAGCCGCGAAAGCTGCGTATGTGAGGACATTTTCATGTTATCGCAGACCGAGGAACCGGCGAATGTGCAGCATCGTCTTGTCTGCCACATCGGGCGCCCAGACAAAGTCATTGTGTCCCACGTCCTGGGTCGCATCGAACTCCACATACTGCGCCCCGAGCACTGCGGCAAACTGCCTGCTTTCGGCCGATGGTACTATGCGGTCTTCGCTGCTCGCGATTACGAGTGAGGGTTGGTGCAGCGGTTTCGGAAAACGGTCGGTATGGAACCAGGTCCGTTTGAATATCTCTGACTGAAGCTCGGCCGACTCCGGAACTGCGCGCGCGAAGAGGTATTTCTGGTCTTCAAGGGGCGTCGAGCGGGAGAAGAAGCGGGGTCGGGCCAGGGCGTCCGGGATCATGCGCAGTTTCAGCAGCAGGCGCATAAGCGGCCCGGGTACAGAATCGCGTGTACCGTAGGGAGACGCAATAACGATGATATGGCCCACGAGCGTCGGGCCGAGCTCCTGTGCACAGAGCGCGGCCACAATGCCCCCGAGGCTGTGCCCGATCAGGACAACCGGTTGACCGTCGAGTTTCGCTTTTTCCCGTACGGCTTCACACGTCGTATCGAGAAGCGTATCGATATTCTGCATCTGCAGGTCGGGCGTAATGACATCCGGAACGTGCTGACGAAGCAGCGGAAGCAGCGGTTCCCAGAAAAAACTGCGGACTCCGTACCCGTGAAGGCATATGATGGACTTTGCATTCATCCCGGGCACTATAGCAGAGTTGCAGCGGGCGTGCTATGCTCGGCGACTGTGGAAGCGACGACGAACAAGCGCAGGAAACGTGACACCGGATGCTTCATCGCGGTCACGTCTGGAAAGGGAGGGGTGGGCAAGACAACGACGGCCGTGAATCTGGCCCTGTATTACGCACGGCATGGGCTGCGCACCGTACTCGTTGATCTGGACCCGCTGTCCGATGTCACGGCATTCCTCGATCTGAGCCGCCCCGAACACAGTCTGGAAAACCCGGCGGTTCGTGCCGATGCCTCCTTGAACGAGTACATGATCC
>SKKC01000142.1 GCA_007121695.1 Spirochaetales bacterium
ATTCAGTTCAAGTACCAGACCTGGAAGCGCATCCACCTGCTGGCGTACGCGGTCTTCCCGACTGCGTTTTTCCATGCACTCATGATCGGCAGCACGCTGCAGGGTTCGATCACAACGCGCTACCTCTTCTGGCTGCTGCTGATCGTTTACATTGGCATCGTTGGCTACAAGATCATGTCGCTTGGAAGCGAACCTAAAAAGCCCACACCACCCCGGAAAAAACCCGCCGCGGAAACGGATGTATCCTCACCGGCCGCCGACCAGGCACGTGGCTGACGCCCTCGAAACAGCACGACTGAAGGCGCTGCTTCGCACGAGCATGCAGCAGCGCCTGAACGGCCTGCCGCACGAAGCGTTCGTGGCGGCCGGGAAACACCTGCTGGAACGTTTTCGGGGTATTCCGTTTTCAGAAGACACGGGCGTGTTCCTGTTCGCATCGATGCACGGGGAAATAGATACCTGGCCACTGCTCGCGTGGGCCTGGCGGAGTTCTCGGGACGTGGCACTTCCGCGGGTGGAACGCAGGCGCATGACCTTTCACGCGGTAACGGGGCAGTCCGATCTCGAGCGCGGTGTGTTCGGTATCATGCAGCCCGGGCCTCACTGCCCCGTCCGCGACCTTTCGGATAGTTCGCTGGTGCTGGTGCCAGGGCTGGCCTTTTCGCGCGATGGAGCACGCCTCGGTCGGGGCGGCGGCTACTACGACCGCTTTCTGACTGACCGCCCTCCCGGAAGCCGTGCGATCGGTGTGTGCCTTGACGTGCAGGTATCCGACGACATTCCGGTTGCCGGGCACGACCAGCGCGTTGACGAAGTCTGGATACTGTCCTCGGTCGCTTGATAGCCGACCGGAGTCGGTGTATTTTTACGATATACATAGAGGAAACAGATATGGCAGCAATAAAAAGCGCTCTGGAACTGGCACTGGAACGGACGGCAGATGTAAAAAGCGACAAGGCATCGCTCGAGTCGCATGAAAACAGACAGAAGGGCCGGAAGCTACTCAGCGAGTTTTTCGATGACCCGACGGTGAATCTCAAGAAACGGTTGAAGGACTTCGAAAAGCCGCAGCGCGCCCAGATACGCAAGGGGCTGTTCGAAGCGCTGCTCGGGAATCTGACCCTGCCGGGAGACGAAAACCATCTGGCCCGCATTCAGTCGCTACAGCCTGCGTTCGAGGCGGTTCTCGACGACAGTCGACATCTGCCCATGGTCTTCGACCAGATATCGAATATTCTGCAGCAGTATCTGCGCGACCGTAAACAGCTCGTAGAGCAGCTTCGACAGCAGTTCGAAGGACGAATACGCCAGCGGGAACAGGAACTTGCGCGCCAGACAGGTCAGCAGATCCGCCTTGACCCGTCGCAGGATCCGGAGTTCGCAAAGACACTGCAGAGCCACATGACGCAACTGACAGATCAGTACCAGCAGGTTGTGGACCAGGCACGCGAACAGATCGAAAGCCTGTACAAGGACTGAGGCGCCGGATGGTGCGTGTGTTTTCGCAAAAGCAGGTCGCCCGGAGGCAGACCGTTTACTCGCACTCGCCGGTCGCGAGATAGGTTCGGATAACCCGCAGAAAATCTTCGCCGTACGCCTCGAGCTTACGGTCACCGACTCCGTGGCAGCGAAGCAGCGCCTGGGAGTCGGTCGGGCGGTTCTTTACCATAACCCGCAGCGTCTTGTCGCTGAACACCATATAGGGCGGAACACCTCGCTGACGGGCCAGGGTCTTGCGAAGCCCCTTCAGGCACCGTAGAAGCTCCTTCTGGTCGCTTCTCAGCGCTGAGGCATCGGGTGTGTTTCGTGTGCCTGGCGTACGTCCCGCCTTCGCGGCACCTGTCCCAGCGGTCACGCTGGCGCTCGGGTCCTGGTGTATTGACGCGAAGGTTTCCCTGCCCCGCAAGAGCAATCTGCCTCGAGAACTGAGCATGAGACCACCGGGGAATCCACTGTCTGTCTGCCTGCGGGTCAGAAAACCGGCCGACTCAAGATCCCGGGCCAGAGCGATCCAGTACCGTCGATCCATGTCGTTTCCCACGCCAAAGGTCGGAAGCTGCTCGTGACCGCGTTCGAGCACCTTGTCCGTAGCAGTCCCGGTCACAATGTCGACGAGATGATGCGTCCCGAACACTTCCCCTGTTCGTACGGCAGCTGACAGCAGCTTCTGGGCGGGTACTGTCGCGTCTGTAAACGACAGCTCGTCAAGGCACACGTCGCAGGCCGAACACGAGCCAGGAAACTCCTCGTCGAAGTGGGCAAGGAGCGCCGTTCGGCGACACACACGACCCTCGACGTATCGAAGCACCTCGCGAAGCCTTGCCTCGGCAGCGCCTCTCTCTTCGTCGACCCGCATGTTTTCGATGTGACGGCGGATAATGGCGATGTCCTGCGGCCCCCAGAGAAGAAGCGCATCCGCCGGCTCGCCGTCGCGACCGGCACGACCGGTCTCCTGGTAGTAGCCTTCCAGGCTCTTTGGCATGTCTCCGTGCAGAATCCAGCGCACGTTTGACTTGTCGATTCCCATTCCGAAGGCAATCGTCGCCACCACAATCTGAAGGTCGTCGCGGACGAATCGCTCCTGAACATCCGCCCGCACCGCGTCCTCGAGTCCCGCGTGATACGACTGCGCGTCTATCCCGTGTGTGCGAAGGGTTTCGGCGGTTTCCTCGGTAGCCTTGCGCGTCGACCGGTAAATGATTCCGGGTTCGCCCTCGTGCTCGCGCACGAAGGACAGAATCTGCGTAGCGAGGCGGTGCTTCCGGCGGACGCGGTAGGTAATCTCGGGGCGGTTGAAGCTCGCGCGAACGACCACGGGTTCGCGCAGCCGGAGCTGAGTCACGATATCGTCCTGCACGCTGCGTGTCGCCGTCGCGGTAAACGCAGCGACGGGCGCTTCGGGAAATATCTCGCGCAAGGCAGAAAGCGAGCGGTACTCCGGGCGAAACTCATGTCCCCACTCGGACACGCAGTGCGCTTCGTCGATCGCGAACGCACCTACCCCGAACTCGACGAGGGCCGAACGAAACTCGTCCCCCGAAAGACGCTCGGGAGACACATAGAGCAGTTTCAGTTTTCCTGCGGCGAGTTCCCGCCACACCGTCCGGGCCGTGTCGGCGTCCTGGCTGCTGTTCAGATACGAGGCTGGAATGCCGTTCTCTCGTGCGGCGTCGACCTGGTCTTTCATGAGTGCGATCAGAGGACTGACGACCACTGTCAGCCCCTCCCGTATGAGCGCGGGAAGCTGGTAACAGAGCGACTTCCCGCCTCCGGTCGGGAGCGCCGCAAAGACGTCCCTGCCCGAGAGCCACGACTCGATAATATGTTGCTGGTTCGGTTTGAAGGTACTGAAGCCGAAGGAATGCGTGAGCACTTCGGTGAGTGCCGGGTTGGTATTGCTTGTGCTCGCCACGGCTCAAGTATTACAGGGAAGGATTTGAAGCGCAAGGAGCCAGCTATCGCATGTCTACGAGCGACGAAACAGGCGTCGCAACCCACTCGATTTCGATGAATTTCTGACGCTCCGTGTGTTCGGCGTCAAATTATCGTC
>SKKC01000074.1 GCA_007121695.1 Spirochaetales bacterium
GAGCCCGTGTTACTACGAAGAAAGATACAGTATGGAAACCCGGATCTTGCGCGAGTCGATCCGGCAGTTGCCGGCATGCACCCCGATACGCTGGTTGACGTGCGCGATCTGCGAACGCACTTTTTTACCGATCGGGGCGTTGTGAAGGCCGTTGATGGTGTCTCGTTTACGGTGCCCAAAGGCAAGACGCTTGGAATTGTCGGCGAGTCCGGCTCCGGCAAGAGCATCACGGCACGCTCGCTCATGAGCCTCATTGACCCTCCGGGACGAATCGTGTCCGGGCAGATTCTGCTCGAACGGGGAGATGGTACGGCGATCGACATTGCCCAGCTCGATCCTCACGGGCAGGAGATTCGTTCCATCCGTGGAGCCGACATAGCCCTGATTTTTCAGGAGCCCATGGCAGCACTGAGTCCTGTTCACACGATAGGAAATCAGATTATCGAAATGATACAGCTTCATGAGGATCTGGACGACAAAGCCGCCCGCGAGAAAGCAATCGACATGCTGCGACGGGTCGATATGCCCAAGGCGGAAAAACGCATAGACGCGTATACGTTCGAGCTCTCGGGGGGGATGCGGCAGCGCGCGATGATAGCCATGGCCCTGGCGTGTCGACCGCGTCTCGTCATTGCCGACGAGCCCACCACGGCGCTCGACGTGACGACGCAGGCAACGATCCTCGATCTGCTGCGTGAACTGCAGGAGCAGTACCGTATGTCGGTCATGTTCATTACGCACGACCTGGGTGTCGTCGCCGAGATTGCCGACGAAGTTGCTGTCATGTATCTCGGACGCGTCGTCGAGCGTGGACCGGTAGACGACATCTTCGAGAGTCCCATGCATCCCTACACCCGGGCCTTGATCCGATCGATCCCGAAGCTGGGGGTCAGAGGCAGGCACCGGCTCGAGGCGATATCGGGCATGGTTGCACACCCGTCGAACAGACCGGGGGGCTGCCCCTTCCATGACCGCTGCCCGGAGTTCATGCCGGGTGTGTGTGACCAGCTGGTGCCACCGCTCGAGCGAGTCGCCGACGGTCGCGACGTAAGTTGTCTCCTGCACAGCGACGTGGAGGCGGTCAGGGCTGCGCAGACACAGGAGGCGAAGCCGAATGAGTAATACAACGCAGACCATGGAACCGGACGAGCTCCTGCGCCTCGAGTCTCTGTGCGTGCATTTCCCCATATACAAGGGGCTTCTGCGGCGCCATGTGGGCGACGTGAAAGCCGTCGACGACGTGAACCTGACGATACGCAAGGGTGAAGTGCTCGGGCTCGTCGGCGAGTCCGGATGCGGAAAAACGACGACAGGCCGGAGTATCGTGCGTATTCTCAAGCCGACCTCGGGCCGCGTGCTGTACAAGGAAGCAGACGGGACCGTCGCAGACCTCGCTCGCCTGAACGACCGTCAGCTGTTCAAGTACCGGACCGATATTCGCATGGTATTTCAGGATCCGTTTTCTTCGCTGAACCCGAGGCTCACTGTCGGCGACATTATCGGTGAGGTGCTCGAAATCAAGGGGTGGAAAAAGCCCGATATTCAGGAGCGAGTGCGCTACCTGCTCGAGAAGGTCGGACTCCGACCAGAGTACGTCGGACGTTTTCCGCACGCGTTCAGCGGAGGAGAGCGGCAGCGCATCGGTATTGCCCGGGCGCTCGCGACGAATCCGCGACTCGTCGTCGCCGACGAATCTGTTTCCGCGCTCGACGTATCAATACAGGCGCAGACCATCAATCTGCTGCAGGATCTGCAGGAAGAGTTCGGTCTGACGTATCTGTTCGTTGCCCACGATCTGTCGGTTGTTGAGCATATCAGCGATCGGGTGGCAGTCATGTACGTCGGGAAGGTCGTCGAAGTTGCAGACAAGGATGAACTCTTCGGAAGTCCGATGCATCCCTACACCGAAGCGCTGTTACATTCTGTTCCGCAACCCGACCCGAAACGACGAAGGCTGTTCAGTGTGCCGAAGCTCAAGGGAGAAGTAGCGGATCCGTCGAGTCCTCCGACTGGATGCTATTTCCATCCGCGGTGTCCGTATGCCCAGGATCGGTGTAGAACCGAGCGGCCCCTCCTGCGCCGCCTCCCAGGCGGTCGGCAGGTGGCGTGCCATTTTGCAGAGGAGCTTTCGCTTGAAGGCATACCCGCGGTTGAGTAAGGAATGAACGCTGTACAGATAGCCGCGGTGTTTGATCGTGCCTCGGCGTCGTACCCGCTTCCGATCTGCGGTGACAGGTCGTGGATCGAGAGAGTCCACCCCGTCGTCTGGCAGGACATGTGCGCAAAGGTACAAAGCGGAGTCGCAGCCGGCGTTACCGAACTTCGAGCCCGGGATATTCTTGCCTTTTCCCGGAGTGGCGATCGTGATCTCTTTCAGGATGCGCACCACCGACGTCGACAGGAACTCGTGTGTCTGACGGCGGCACTTGCACGTGACTGCGCGGAACCGGGCATCGATGCGATTGCCGACCGCGATGTACTTGTCGACTGTATTCAGGATCGGGTCTGGGCGATATGCGAAGAGAGCTCCTGGATCCTTTCTGCACACCTCTGGAACAACGGGCTTTCGTCCGAACTGCCGCCTCCGGACATTCACATGATCGATCTCGCTGCGGCTCAGACTGCCCTGACTCTGTGCGAGGTTCTGCACATTGCGAATGAACAGCTGCATCCGGAAATTCGTGACCGGGTCGATCATGAGCTTGAACACCGGATCTTTCGTCCCTATCTGTACCGGAATAACTTCCACTGGATGACCTCCTATCACAACTGGAACATCGTCTGTCATTCGGGTATCGCGATAGCTGCTCTGTACAGGGGAGGTGAGCGATACCGCAGTGCGATTATTGCCAAGGTTCTTCAGTTTGCAGGACGATACATCGACGGGCACGACGAGGAAGGTGCGACCCCCGAAGGTATCATGGTCTGGAACTATGGCTTCGGCCATTTGTGCATGCTCAACGAGCACCTCGAACGCTGGTCCAATGGTGAACTCTCCCTCTTTCAGGCCTGCGAAGCGAAAATTCGCGAGATTGCACTTTTTCCGCAGAAGCTGCATATGTCGGGCGAACAGTTTGTCAATTTTTCCGACTGTGACAGGACGACCCGGTTGTCACCGTTCATTTTCTCGTATCTGCATGATCGTCTCGGTTTCGATCTCTCGCTTCCTCCGTACACGGGGCTCAAAGAGCACGACTACATATTCCGGCTCCTGTTCATGCCCGAGCATTCACACGCACCGTGGATGTCGACACACCCCCTGTCGACCTTCTTCGAGGGGAATCAGTGGCTCGTGGCGCGAAGCGACTCCGGACCGGGGCCGCGGGTGACCATCGCGACGAAGGGAGGTAATAATGGCGAAAGTCATAATCACAACGATCTCGGGACGTTTATTATTCATGCCGGGGGGGAAAGCCTGATCGCCGATCTCGGGCGTGACCGCTTTACAAGGCAGACGTTTGCCGGAGATAGATATGCTGCGCTTGCCTACTCCAGCCGGGGGCATTCCGTTCCCCGTCTGAACGGTGC
>SKKC01000441.1 GCA_007121695.1 Spirochaetales bacterium
CGTTGCGGTTGTGGCCGGAAAACGCAACCTGGGATGCATATCGCCGTGTTATTTTTAACCGGGATTTCGTGCTCTGGATCTGGAACTCGCTCCTGATTACGACGGCAACCTGTTTTGTCGGTGTGACGATCGCGAGTACGTCTGCGTACGCGTTCAGTCGCTGGGATTTTCCCGGGAAAGTATCGGGACTGATTTTTCTGCTCGCAACGCAAATGATCCCGGGTGCCATGCTCATGGTTCCGATCTACATTCTTGCCGCGAACCTCGGGCTCATTAACACCTGGCGTGGCCTTGTCGTTGCGTACTCGGTACAGGCGGTTCCGTTCAGTATCTGGATTCTGAAAGGGTATTACGACACGATTCCCTTCGAGCTCGAGCAGGCCGCCATGGTCGACGGCTGCTCGCGCCTTGGAGCCTTCTATCGCATTATTCTACCGCTATCGGTACCGGCGCTTGCAATTGCATTTTTATTCAATTTCATGCAGGCTTGGAACGACTTCCTGCTGGCAAGAATCATGTTGCAGCGGTCTCATATGTTTACCTGGCCGCTGGGTCTGCAACGGTTGCAGGACCAGTTTCAGACCTTGTGGTCAGAGTTTGCCGCTGCGTCGCTCATGATTTCGATTCCAGCCATGATTCTTTTTCTGGCATCATCGAGGTATCTGATCGGGGGGCTCACCGTCGGATCGGTGAAGCAGTAACACGTACGAAGTACCGGTGGCCCGGAGCAGATCTGGCGCCACCGCTCAGGTAATAAAGGGTCGCGGATACAGATATGCGGGTGACGATAAAAGACATAGCGGAGCTGGCGGGAGTCTCGAAGACGACTGTTTCATTCGCGTTTAACGACCCGGCACGTATTTCCGCTGACACACGCGAAAAAGTACTTTCCATCGCCCGGCAACAGGGGTACGTACCCGACCCTGTAGCACGAACCATGAGTTCGAAACGCATAGGAACCATAGGCCTGCTTCTTCCCCAGAGCATACCAGTTGCATTCGGCAACAGATACCTCGCGCAGATTCTGCGGGGGCTCGGAGCTGCCTGCGAAACTGAACAGTACTCGCTGACCCTGATTCCACCGATCGAAGGTTCACTTGACAGCAGTGTCCGTGTTGCACCGGTCGACGGACTGGTCACGCTGGGTCTTCTTCCCAGCACGAACGCAGCCGCGACCATTCGACAACGGCATATTCCCTTTGTGGCGATTGACGTGCCGGACGATCTCGGTATCCCTTCGGTGTGTATCGATGATCACCGCTCGGCGTACAACCTCATGCGCTACATGCTGGACCTCGGACATAGAAGAATCGCGATTCTGATGCTCGGCGCGCGCGAGGATCAGGACCCGATTGCAGAGGGCGAAGACGAACCCGAAATGTATTTCTCCGGCGCGGGCGAACGCCGAATGCGGGGCGTGGAAGACGCGTTTTCCGAGGAAGGACTGACGACTGAGTCGCCCGGTGTGCAGTGCATTCCGACCGAGTCTACGTTTGACGCCGGGATACGAGCCGGGCGACTTCTATTCGGCATCGGTGCGCAGCGGCCGACCGCCGTCGTGACGATGTGCGACGAAGTCGCGCTCGGGGTGTATCAGGCTGCTTCGGAATGCGGAGTTCGCATACCGCAGGATGTATCCATCGCCGGGTTCGATGGCATACCCGAAGGAACTCTTCTGACCCCACCGCTGACCACCATTGTGCAGCCCGGATACGAAAAAGGTGAGCATGCTGGCCGCATGCTGCTGTCTGCAATACACGGGAAGTCCTCCCGCTCCGGCCCCATGGTTATCGAGACGAGGCTTCGCGTCGGCGGGTCGACTGCTCCTCCGGCTGTACGCATGAAGACGCACAGCGCAGTATAAATACCACGCTGTGCGAACGCTTCGAATTATTCCCTGACCAGATAGACCCAGCTGTACGCCGTGAGATCAACGATCCGTTCGTAGGTGCGCCCGCTTACTGCGTCGCGCCATGTGCCCTCGGGCAGCGGAATGCTGTTCTGCCGACCCGACGTCCCGTTGAACAGGCCAAGCACGACCTGACCGTCTTCGTGACCTCGCTGAAACTGCACGACTCCGTCGCGTGAAGCGAAGTTACTGATCAGAGACGTATTCAGGGCCGGAATATCCTGCCGGAGGCGACCAAGGAGTTGAAAGTGCTCGAGCGTTGCCTCATCCACACTGTCCCACTGCACGGGATACCGGTTCTCCTCGCGAGGACCGTCTCCAGCACCCAGCATGCCGATCTCGTCGCCCTGAAAGGTGACCGGCATTCCCGGAAGGGCATAGAGCATTGCAGTGGCGAGTCGTGCCCGGCGGAAATGGACAGGGCTTGCTGACCCACGTAGTCCTCCGGCGCCCATTTTGGTCAGCAGGCGGGCAGTGTCATGCGACGAAATCAGGTTGAACGACATGGCAACCGACGCTTCAGGATACGAGGCATACAGGAGCTGCATCTCCTCGATGGCCCTGTCGGAACTCATGTCGCCGGTCACGAACTGCTCGATTATACCCTGACCAACCGCGTAGTTCATGAGTGAATCGAACATATCGCCCTGTAACCACTGGGGTGCTCGCTGCCAGATCTCGCCGACGATATACGCTTCGGGGTTCTCTTCGCGAACCGCAGCACGAAGGGCAGGGAAGAACTCGTCGTAGTTCACGACATCGTTGGGCACGTCAATACGGACGCCGTCGAACCCGAAGCGTGTCCAGTGTCGGGCTGCTTCAATGAGATGATCGAAGACAACGGGGTTCCGTGTTTCCAGCTCGGGCAGATTGCCAAGGTCCCACCAGCTGTCGTAGTGGGCGGAGTTGCCTGCCTGGATCTCCTCGCCCGGTTGTACACGGAACCGGAACCAGTCCCAGTAGTCACTCTCGTACCCGCCGGGCTCTATTGCGCGCTGGAACGCCCAGTGGCCTGTACCTACATGGTTTGGCACGAAATCCCAGATGACGCGCATGCCACGACTATGCGCTTCAGCGAGAAGCTCGGACAGGGCATCTTCGTCTCCGAAGTTCGGCCGGAGTGCAAAAAAGTCGTGTGCGTCATACCCGTGAACGGAGCCGGAGGCAAAAATCGGGTTCAGGTACAGCATGGACACACCAAGACTTTCAAGGTGATCCAGCTTCTGTACGATGCCGGCGAAATCGCCACCGAAGAAGACATGGCAGCAGTGTCGGTCGTCGACCGTTCCACCCCAACCTTCAATAATCTCTGGCTCTCCGGGCCAGTTCCAGTGGTCGGGGTGTTTGTAGTTGCGCGAACTGGTCTCAAGCGCTCGCGCGTTCAGCGCCGGATTTCCGTCGAAGAACCGGTCGGGGAAAATCTGATACCCGATTGCCCGTCCGACCCAGTCGAGTGCGGTAAACAGCTCTCCCGGTACGGCAAACGGACCGTGCGTCACCGTGTCTCCTTCGACGTCAGTTACGACTATCTCGTACGCCTGTGTCTCTGTCGGCAGGGCAGCCCTGAAGACCTGATCGCGACGCATGGTAAGTTGCGGTGTCATGTGGTGCTCGGTTCCGTTTACCCGAACCATCGCCGTATCGACGCTGCCGCTGTTTACCACCATGCGAACTGACAGCAGGTTGTCGGCAACCGAAACGTGCGTCGGATCTGCCGGGTCGTGTCGGAAACCGGTTCCCGTTACTTCGTCGGGTGGAACCACGATGTCCACGAAGGCGTTTCGCCCGCCGTGGCCGTCGTCGCTGAAACCGGTCGCGGTGGGGTCAATCTGATCGTTGTGTTCCGGGTGTCCGAAGATCAGGTTGTTCGCCATGTCGCTGACCCAGCCACCATTCTCGAAGCCATCGACCGCGGCGTGAAAATAGAACTTGTACTCGTGGCGTCCTCCGGCGCGCAGTCGGGCAGTTGTACGCCAGACTCCGTCGGCTCCGCGCTCCATCTCGTGACTTCGATTGTTCCAGCCGTTGAAGCTTCCAGGCACGAAGATCTGCGTTATTTCAGGCGCCTCAGCAGGTTCGACGTATATGAACTCGTACAGGCCCTCGTCGTTCAGAACAGCGTCGGCGCCGATTCTACCCTCGAACGGGTCGCCGACGGGTGCCCGGGCGGCTTCGACCGGCACTGGCGTTGCGTCGGTATGTGCGCAGGCGGCGAACCCGAGCAGCACACCGATGGCCGCAAGGTACATCACACCGCGCTGAAATCGCCGAAAAATTCCAATTGGCAGCCTGCTTCGGGCTGTGCCATTCCACGTATCTGTCATATGATTCCTCCTTGAGTCCGGTTAGTGTGGGCGCTTTTCGCCAGATACTAAACCGGTTTACAAACAGGAATAACTGTATCACTGCGATTGTTTTCCTGTAAACAAAAAACGAGTGCCCTCGCTGGTATTTCCCTGAAAGGAGTCTCTCCGTGCCTGATTCACACACAATACGAGTTGATGATCCATTTCCGCTGCGCTCATGCGGGCGACTTCTCCACTGTTTCGGTGTGACATCGAGCGGCCCCGTGCGTTTTTCGTCGGTACCCGACGCTGGTACATCGTCCGGGACTGGTACATCTGCCGAAACCGGACGAGCCGGTGCGGACGTCGCCTGCGTGAGCGTCGGTTTCACGTACGAGGCGGGGGCGGTGACCGTGACCCACCTGGCGTCCGGCCTCCTGCACCTGGTCTGTGCGTCCGAACCGGAAACCGTCTACGCAGGGGAGCCCTGGGAGCGGGCGCTGAACGCGGATCCGACTCATGAACCGTCATTCGCCTTTGACCAGCCATACGAGACAGCCGGCGATATGCGCGTACAGGTCGGCGACGAAGGTAGCTATACGATTACGGCCGGAGTGTACGAAGTCCGGGTAGAGCAGGGTGACCCGGCGCTTGAGGTTCTCGATACGCGAAACGGTACCGTGCTGCTCGCAGCGGCCGACGGCCCGTTTACCTTCGATCGCAGTCGTATCGGTGTCTCGTTCAGCATCGGAGAAACGGAACGGATCTTCGGTGCGGGCGAGCGTATGGGCTTTCTCGACAAACGGGGGAAGCGGTACCTGAACTGGAATACCGATGACCCGTTTATTCGTGAGACGACCGACCCTCTGTATCAGACCGTACCCTTCATTGTACGCATGCAGCCGGACGGACGCTGTATGGGTCTGTTTCACGACTATCCCGGGGTTTCGTGGATGGATCTGGATGCACGCGCCGAGAACCGCGTTCGGCTGCACCAGGCGGAAGACCGGCTCTCGCTCTTTCTCTGCCCGGGCCCCGCGATGCCTGAGGTCATACAGCAGTATTGTTCCCTGACCGGCACGATGCAGCTGCCACCGAAATGGGCACTCGGATTTCATCAGAGTCGATACAGCTACATGGACGAGACCGAAGTCAGGAACCTGGTCTCAGGGTTTCGCAGTCGCGGCATTCCGCTCGACGCGGTATACCTCGACATTCACTACATGGACGGGTATCGCGTGTTTACCTGGAACCACGAGGCATTCCCGGACCCGCCTGCGATGATGCGTGATCTGGCGTCCGACGGAGTGCGGATCGTGACGATAGTTGATCCCGGCGTCAAGGTCGATAACGACTATACGGTCTATCGGGATGGCCTCGCCCGCGACGTCTTCGCACGGCGTTCGTCCGGGGAGGTATATCACGGCGAGGTCTGGCCGGGGCGTGCCGTATTTCCCGACTTTACCGCAGACCGGGCCCGGGAGTTCTGGGCGGATCATCACAAAGCGCTTCTCGGGGCCGGTGTGTCGGGGATCTGGAATGACATGAACGAACCCGCCGATTTCAGCGGCGACGACATGGACCGGAAAATGTTCACACCGCCACTGGACGTGGTCCTCGAGGGAGACGGTCGTCCAAAAGGTCATATGCACTATCACAACGTCTATGCCCTGAAAATGGCCGAAGCAACGCACGACGCGTTTCGAACGTATCGACCGGACGAGCGACCATTCTTGCTGACCCGGGCCGGATACGCGGGGATACAGAAGTACGCTGCGATCTGGAACGGGGATATCGATTCGTCGTGGCACCACCTCGCGCAGTCGATTCCGATGTTTCTGAACATGGGCCTTTCCGGTCTTCCCTTCGTCGGAAGCGATATTGGAGGCTTTCAGTCCGACGCGTCGCCCGAGTTATACGCCCGCTGGCTGCAGTACGCCGTATTCACTCCGTACATGCGTGCGCATTCGGCGGTCGATACAGGGCCGCACGAACCCTGGGCGTTCGGCCCGGAGGTCGAACAGATAGCGCGGAACGCGATCTCGTTACGCTACCAGCTTCTGCCGTACCTGTACTCGGTGTTCGAGCAGACCTCGCGGACGGGATTGCCCGTCATGAGCCCCATGGTGCTTCACTGGCCGGACGATCAACGTTTTTCCGCGACGTGGGATCAGTTCATGTGTGGTCCGCTGCTCATGGTTGCGCCAATGGTCTATCCGGACCAGCGAACGCGCATGGTCAGCCTGCCCGATGGGACCTGGTGGGATTTCACCACCGGAGCAGCTCATCAGGGACCCGCTGACATTATCGTCGAAGCCCCGCTCGACAGAATCCCCGTGTTTGTTCGCGGAGGTGGTGTTCTGCCCATGCAGCAGTCAGTCGCCCATTCCGGCGATCGGGTCACGCGCCTTGAGCTTCACTGCTATCCGGGCCGTGACTCGGAGTCGGGTTCCTTCGAGCTGTTCGAGGATGATGGACACACTCGTCCCGATTCGCCTGCGTACGAGTTCAGGCGAACGACGCTGAAACTCGACGCAGACGTGCTGTCTGTAATCCACCGTGAGGGCAGCTACAAAAGCCCGATCAGCGAGTACGAGGTTCACGCGCCTGCGGGCATCGCAAAGACAGTCCCGGCAGATAGCGACACGATACAGATAGATCTGTAGTCAGGTGCTTCAGGACGCAGGTGCGCCGAACACGGGGGGCCGTTTCAGGAACCCCGTGAGCTCGTGAAACGATACGGGGCGGGAAAGGTAGTACCCCTGCAGATAGCGGCAGTCGAGCGATCGTGCAATGTCGTAGCGGGTGGCATCCGATACCCCTTCGAGTATCGCATCCCGCTTTCGTGCTGCGATTCCGGACACGATGCTCTGAAGATACGCATGGTCTTCTTCACGGTCGTAACTGTCCTCGAGAAAGCTGTGGTCGATCTTGATTCCCCGCGCCGGAATCTGTTTCAGAAGGGCGAGCGACGACTGACCAACGCCGAAGTCGTCTATCCAGACCTCCAGGCCAAGCGCCTGCAGCTCGCTGACGCGTGTCATGAGGCTCGCAGTATCGAGAATGGACATGCGCTCTGTCAGCTCCAGACGCAGACCGCCGGCGTTCGGCAGATTCGCCTCGAGAACGGCCCGTTCAATGATCTCCGGCAGCTCGGGGCCAATGAAGCTTGTGATGCTGATATTCGCGGAGAGAAAAAAGTCTCCATGGGAGCGCAATTCTGCTATCCGCTCGCAGATCATGAAGAGTACCCATGTATCAATGGTCCGTACGACGCGGGTCTCTTCTGCGAGTGCAATGAAACGATCCGGGGCAAGAAGGCCGTGTGCGGGATGGTTCCATCGTATCAGGGCTTCCGCGCCAGCCCAGCGAGGCGTATCCCCCGTAATCTCGAGAATGGGCTGAAAAAACAGCTCGAACTCCTGGTGCTCGAAGGCGCGCTGCAACTGAGTGTGGAGTTCGCTCCGGGATACCGCCTGCTGATGCAGCGCCTCGTTGAAGAACAGAAAGGGTTCGTCGCGTTCTTCTGCCTCGACGCAGGCCGAGTTCGCGCTCTGTACAAGGCGGCTTGCAGTGGTCGCGTCACGGGGATACACAGCGACCCCGATACGGCAGTCGATTCGTACATCCATCGTATCGAGTCGGTAGGGAAGCGTAATCGTTTCGTGAATCTTCTGTGCAACAATTGATGCATCAACATCCTGACTGATCTGAGTGAGAAGAATCACGAAGTTGGCGCTGTCGAAGCGGAACACAAAGTCACTCGAACGGACACATTCGCTTAGCCTGAGTGCGCTGTTCGACAGAATCAGGTCCCCGATCTGATGCCCGTGTGTGCGATTAATGGATTTGAAGTTATGCATGCTCACGAACATGAGCACCAGCGTGGTCTCTGGCTGACGCTTCGCCTGCTGCAACTGCTGTTCGAGCGTAATCTGCATGGTGTTCCGGTTGTACAGCCCGGTCAGCTGGTCCCGATACTCGAACTCTTCCAGCTTGGATTCAGCTTCGGTAAGGACCGTAACGTCTTCGGATATGACAAGGATGTGCGAGATCTCGTCCCCGTCGCGGCGGAAGGGATAGAAGAACACCTGCATGTGACGCTGCACAGACCCGAACACAAAAGTGTCGAAGTACTGCACCGTCTCGCCGGAAAAGCACTGTTCGAGCCGCGGCCGTATAACCGAGTCGAAGGTGTCCTGGCCCCAGACATCGGCCACCGTCGATCCAAGCAGTTCCGTCCGCGAACGGCCGATCTGACGGCAATACGCGTCGTTTACAAGATCGTAGCGGTAGTCCCGGTTAATGAGGGTAATCAGATCATTCGAAAAGTTGACTATGTATTCGTATTGATCACCCATACCCCCTCCTTGTGTGCTCAGTACTGCCTGTGACTGTTCCTGAAGTACCAGTTCATTGTCTCAAACGGCACAAGCGCAACCGGCTGTCCGTTGTTTTCGAGCAGGGCCTGCAGGTAGCTGACCATAGTGATGTCGGAGACCGGCGATTCCGGCGCAGTCCTGCTCCCGAACAGCAGCGATACAGGATCCGGAATGCTGAAGACAGGCAGCGACGGCGCGCTTACAAGTTCTACTCTTCGCCCGGGGCGTATTCCCGTCAGTGCAATTGTATGCGCGAGCGCGTCGGTGAAGGTACCAGTCTGATCGACGAGTCCCAGTTCCACCGCTTCGGGTCCGGTCCATATACGTCCCTGCGCGACTGACTGCACGAAATCCGGATCAAGACCGCGCGCATCCGCTACCCGCTCGACGAAGTCTGTATAGAACGCTTCCGTCTGCGACAGAAACTCTTCGCGCTCGACATCCGTAAGCCCGCGCCCGGGCAGCTGCAGGCCGACGAGCGGGAGAACTGCGCCGCTGAACAGATCGGCCGAGCGCCCCCGCTGAACTCCATCGGTCTCGAGAAAGAGCCGTCTGCTCAGACCCTGGTCAGAGAACCACCCACCGATAACCCCTATGCTGCCGGTGAGCGTAAGGTGTTCGGCGAAGATCGTGTCGGCGTACATGGAAACCCAGTAGCCACCGGATGCCGCGAGTCCTCCCATGGACACGACAAGCGGTTTTGTCTCCACGGCACGGCGAACCTCCGCCGCGAGTAACTCCGATGCAAGGATCGATCCCCCGGGCGAATCGACGCGCAGCAGGATCGCCTCTATTGTTGTGTCGTCGGTCATGCGGCGGATGTCCTGCGCTACGCGCCGCGTGTTCATGCCGCTGTCGCTCATGACTTCGCCAATGGCGTACACGACCCCGATTCGAGCTGGCGCTTCCCAGCGAACGTCCTGCGGCGCGTTCCGGGGTACGAGTCCTGCTGCTCCGGTGCGGAGAACGCTTCGACCCGCAATACCCTCGAGCACCGTATCGACGTCCGTGTATCGCTCGAGGCTGTCTACGAGACCGGCCGTTTCGAGCATGGTCGCAGAGACCGCCGGTGCAAAATCGATCAGATCGTACAGCGCCTGTTCACCCATGCGACCGGACACAACCAGCGCGCTCACCACGGTGTCAAAGTAATGATCAACATAGTTTGTCCGTTGCAGCCGCTCGGCTTCCGACATGTCAGAGCGCACGAAGGACTCGAACCCGGACTTATACGCCTCGAACCGGAACTCTTCGGCACCGATGCCTGCCTGCGAGAGCAGGTCTGCAAGGTACGTTGTTTCGGCGGAAAACCCCGGCATGAACAGACCGCCGTAGGGATCCATGATCACGTGATCTGCCGCTGCAATGAGGTACAGCGCATCCATGCCGGCGTTCTCGAGGAACAGAACCACCTCGCGTCCCTCCGACCGGAAGCGATTCAGGTGTTCCGCGAGCTCGAACGCACGCGCCTGACCAGGCGACATGTCGCGCGCATTCACTACGATGCCTCCAATAGTCGGGTCTGTTCCCGCGTCTTCTATGGCGGCGACCAGCGCTCTCATGTTCGGCGACGTATCGAAGATCGCCGTGCCCCGTTCCGAAACACCAGCAGGTATGCGCAGCTCGAGAAATCGCTCGGGACGAGCGAGCACGGTATCGAACACGTTCCTGTCGTAGGCTCCGATGCGGGCAGACCAGATGCTCCCGGAATCGGGTTCGCCGGTGCCTGCGGTCAACCCGCTCGCCGTGTATCCGACGCCGACGCGGCCGGCGCTGAAATGGATTCCGGCGTGTACACCCCGATCCGAGGCGTATCCAGCGGACACCCGAACACCCGGTAGCGGTTCCGCTGTGGCGCCGAGCGTCCAGTCGCCGGCGAGAAGATTCTCCTGAGTATCGTCAATTGCGTAGTCGCCGTGAAGACTCAGCAGTGGTGTGCCGAACGGGCGTATCGACAGATCTGCCACACCTTCCGTACCGCTTCCGGTGAGACTCATGGTTCCGGTTATTCCGAGAGATGCGTAATTCGTGCCACGAACAACCACACCCGAGGAGAGAGCCGGGCCGTATTCGTCACTTCCGTCCCCGCGATAGGTAATGAATCCGACTCCCGTACTGACCACCCGCCCGGAAGCACCGCTAATGAACCTGAGCTCCGACAGCGGTCCCGATGTACTGTCCGTACCGTACAGGCTGAATCCAAGTCCGGGAACGCCGATCGAGAGACTGTAGGCCTGTATATCCTGTATGGACGGGCCGGTTCGCAGCGATGCAGACAGATCGGGTTGCTCGAGAAACCCGGCAACAGCCGGATTCACCGGGAGCATGCCCTGACGTTCCGCGTGCGAGAGAAACCCCCTGTCGGCACGCAGCGGTACCATGCCCATTATCAGAAATAACAGAGGAATGAAAAACAAACGTGACGAGCTTTTCAGTGTATTCATGCCTGTCTGAGATTGTATACCGCTGCCGGGACAGCCACAAGCGCGCGGTGGAGCACAAAAAAAGGCTGCCCGCGTACGGGCTGTCGCCGCCAGGAACCGACGATATGTTCGAAAAATTACTTCACTGTAATGATGCAGAAATATTCCTGAGACCTGTATGGTTTAGATTCACGCGTGTAAGACGGAAACATCGTTGATGTATACGTCGATAGTGCCGGTGGCTACTTCGAACGCGCAACCCGATTATAACCCACCGGCGCGTTTTTTAAGCATCCGGATTCGTTGGATGCAGCTGTCAGTCGGAAAGTAATTTGGAGCTTGTACAAGCTCTCGCGGTCCTCCTTCCGTGTAACGGGATTCGCTTTTCTGACGGTGAGAATACATTGAATTCGGAACCCTCCTACCTCCCCTTGTCTGAAGGCCGGGTGTTACCCGGCCTTCGTTTTTTCCCCGATCTTGTGTACCATCCATATCAAATGCCGTCAGTTCCGTACTCCTCCGACATTCCATATTCCGTTGCTCCAATGATGGACTGGTCAGACCGCCACTATCGCTATTTCATGCGTGGTATAACCCGGCGCACCCTTCTGTATACCGAGATGATTTCGACCGCCGCCATTGTACACGGTGACCGGGCCTGGCTGCTCGATTTTGATCCCGAGGAGCGACCGCTTGCGCTTCAGGTCGGCGGCAGCGATCCGGACGAGATCGGTCGGGCAGTCGCGGCCGCAGAACCGTGGGAGTACGATGAAGTTAACCTGAACGTGGGGTGCCCGTCGGACCGCGTTCAGGAACGTGGACTCGGGGCCTGCCTTATGGCGTCCCCCGATCTGGTCGCACACATCGTCGAGCGCATGAAGCGAAACACGGATAAACCCGTTACCGTGAAGCATCGTATCGGGATCGATCACCTGGACCGCTACGAAGACATGTACCGGTTCGTGAAAACGGTTCGAGAGGCCGGGCCCGACCGTTTTACCGTCCACGCACGCATTGCATGGCTCGAAGGTCTTAGCCCGAAGGAGAACCGGACGGTACCTCCGCTTCGCTACGAAGACGTGTACCGGCTGAAGCGCGAGATGCCCGATCTTGATATCGAAATCAACGGAGGCATCCGAACGCTCGACGACGCCGACATGCATCGAAGGCACGTCGACAAGGTCATGATCGGACGTGCCGCCTACGAGACTCCCTGGGTCATGAGCACCGCCGATATGCGCATCGCCGCAGAAGCGTGTCCGTCTGAAAACCGGCTGTCGGCAGCGGAGCGAATGATACCCTACATCGAGAGGTTTCATGCTGCCGGCACTCCGTCGCGGAAAATAATCCGGCATATGCTCGGTCTGTTCGCCGGGATGCCGGGTGCCCGGCAGTGGCGGCAGGGGCTCAGTGGAAAACTGCCCGAGAACGCCGCACCGCTGCTCGCTGAGGTGCTCAGGCGAATGCCTCGAGCCTCCTGCGAGGCGCCTCCGGCATGAGTGACTCCGTGTTCGTTGACAGTGTCCGGCAGTACTGCAGCAGGCATGCAGTTCGGTGTATCTGCGACATCGGGTGTGGATCGTGTGACCAAACCGAGCCAGAGTTCGTCTCTCGTGACGCACAGTATTTCGGCATTGATCCGCTTCTGCCGGACGGTGTCCCCGGGTATCGGGGAACCCTCGAGGATCTGCTCACGCA
>SKKC01000123.1 GCA_007121695.1 Spirochaetales bacterium
CAGGTTTTCGAAGGGCCGCAATCGCGCGTCTTCGATCAGGCAGAAAACAGAAAACACACCATTCGGGCTCTGATTCTGGAAACACTCGGGCTCTGATTGCATCCGTCAGTGGGCTTGACTATACTTGATACAAGGGAATCCATGGAGGGATACGACCAGTGAAACGATTAATTACCCTTGCTCTCGCCTGCACCATCTTTTTGTCCGTCGGCGCACGCGTTGCAGCACAGGACGCAGACGATGACGCAGGATTTTATGCTCGCTCTTTTTTCGTGCACCGCATTTTCCCGAATCAGCGCGGGTATCGCGTGCAGTACTGGACTGACAGCGGCGCACCGGCAGAGACATTTCTCCCGATTGAATGGTTTCGTCAGGCGGGTGGCCGTGGCGTATTCGTAGAAGGTAACAGCCCGGCCTACCCCTTCATGCAGGTGTTCTGGCGAAACGGTGAGTTTCAGCATGTTCGCCTGCACGTTCGCAGTAACATGTCTCACGAGTCCTGGGGTCGGTGGATTGCTCCCGATAATGTCGACGAGCTGTTCGACGTGGAGGAGCCCGTTCTACGCCTCTGAAACCCATGAATCAGGAACCACAACCACCACAGTCTCTGGTGGATTCCCTTGCGAGGGCACGTCAGGTCTTGATATGCACGCACGTCGAGCCTGACGGAGACTGCATCGCGTCATCCGTAGCGCTCGCCTCTGCACTACGGAGAGCGGGGAAGGAAGTTCATCAGTTTAATCCTGGCCCGTTCGACAGATCTGAAATCCAGACGTACAGGAACGAGTTTCTCCCCTCGGTTCCCGCCTATTTGCGCACGCCGGTCGAAGGCAGACTCGCCGTCGTCCTTGACTGCTCGCAGCCTGAACGGATCGGCGATCTGGCCGCGGAAATACAGGCGCTTTCGACCATAGTGATTGATCATCATCCGGTCTCACAGCCTATGGGAGACAGTACCTGGGTCGTGCCCTACGCACCTGCTGCCGCATGGCTCGTGCAGATCGTCATTGAGGCACTTGGAAACGGACTGACCCGTGACGAAGCCAGGCTCCTTCTGTTCGGGTTCTCAACGGATACGGGGTTTTTTCGCCACATACACGAACAGCAGTCACCGTCGTTTCTCGGCGTATCGCGACTGGTGGCAGCCGGAGCCTCGCCGCGGGACGCACATGCTCACATGTATGGCAACAAGACGCTCGAATCACGCAAGCTCATTGCGACTCTGCTCGACCGCATGCAGAGCCACTATGGCGGGCGCTTACTGATTACCTGGGAACTCCAATCGGACACGCTCAAAGTGGGAAAAGAGAACCGGGACAGCGATTCGTTCTATCAACTTGCGTCTTCGATTGCCGACTGCGAGGCGCTCGTACTTATTCGTGAAGAGTCGCCCGGGCGGTGCACGGGAAGCCTCAGATCACGCGATTCCGTAGACGTACGCCCGGTCGCGCAGAAGTACGGTGGCGGGGGTCACAAAAACGCATCCGGCTTCCTCGCTGAAATTGACTGCATGGAGCTCGTCGGTCGCGTTGTCGAGGACTTCGCACCAGCCTTTTCGGAACCAGATAACCGCGCCTCAGGGTAAAGTCGCACCCAACCTTTCAGTAAAATTCCCCGCGTCGAGCCTGATACGGTCGTCAGATACGTATGAATACCCGTTTTGAGTATCAGACCGGGCTCTGGTGTATGTCATCTGGCAGAAGATTTCCTCGACCATGCTCACTTTCGATCTACAAACATGTACCGCAGATATGGGGGAGTCACGCGCGTCGCAGCAGTCACATACACCATGAAAGCTGTTACACACCAGAACAGCAGTACTCCAACGCGCCAGGAGATCCAATTCCGCGCTACATCTTTTTGCCGCTCGCAAAGAACGGCACGCTTCTTGTAGGTACAGTCCATATTTCACATATAAGGAGCGTTTATGACCGACTTAACCCGACGTGTCATCGCATTTCAGTTATACGGAGACGGTTTCGACGAGATTGTGCAACAGGCTTCGTTACTCATCTACGCGTATCCGGCAACGGTGCCTACCCTCACCGAAGACGATTGCGGCGATTTTCTTATTTTCTTTGTGCCACGTCTACGAACACTCATACGTAACTACCGACCGGAACGAGCCGAGTTCGAGCCGTATCTTCGCATGTGCATGCGCTATCGAATAATGAGTTACCTCGCCTCCCGGCATCGCAGTTGTCGATACGAACCGGCCGACAGTTATATTGGGAGCTGGGACTTACAGGAAACACCAGCCGACGTATTTCCGAAACAGCAGCCAATAGACACAATCGCTCTGGCGTCTCTGCTCGATACACGCACTCAGCGAGCGCTTCGTCGCCTGAGCCGAAAAAGCGTGCTCTGTTTCTGTCTGAAAGCAATTTGCGATGCTGATGATGAAACCATCGTTCGCATGGCGCAACTGTGTGCGACCGACGTTACATGGCTCATACACTGTCGATATCTGCTCCTGAGCACTCTCACCCCGCGTAGAGCCCGCCTGAAGCGCATGGGCGCCCGAACAGGCCGCCTCTACGAGCGTATATACAACCTTGAATACCGGTATTTCCGCGAAACTGACCCCGAGATACGAGCAGAGTTAGACCGCAAGATTCAGGTCTCGAAACGACTATACGATCAGAACTGCTCGCGCGCGCGCAGGCTGACGCTCAGGCCCACAAACCGCGATATCGCCAGCATACTGCACGTTGCCAAGGGTACGGTCGATCACGCGGTGTACGCCGTTCGCAACGCATTGACTCGAGCACTCATGGAAGGAGATCAGTATTCATGATATACCGTAGACATGACACTGCTTCTGGCTACAAATAATCCGCACAAGAAGGCGGAAATGAACCTGATTTGCGCTCCCCATACGGTCCGTACACCAGACGATCTCGGCATCGACTTCCACCACGAAGAAACCGGCCTGACCTTCAGCGAAAACTCCATGGGGAAAGCGCGGGCACTCGCACAGCTGGTGTTTGCCGAAGGATCTCTCGGAGAGGAAACCCCTATCGCGGTTATCGCAGATGACTCCGGAATCTGTGTGGATGCACTCGATGGCGCTCCAGGAGTCTACACCGCACGGTTTGGCCGCGACGAGTTTGGTCGGCAGCCGACACAGGAAGAACAGAATCAGCTTCTGCTCACGCGTCTGCAGCAGGCCTCCGTCCGACGGGCACACTATACGTGTTCCATGACAGCGCTGTGCGCCGACAGGAGCATCATCACGGTTGAAGACTACTGGTTCGGCACAATTGCTGAACGACTCTCGAGCGGAGGCGGCGGATTCGGATACGATCCGCTGTTCATACCCGATGGCATGTCAGCAACCGCGGCTGACATGACTAACCAGGAGAAACATGCGCAGAGTCATCGCGGAAAAGCGACCAGAAAGCTTCTTGCTGCGATCGCCGCCGGTTTATGATTTGCGGGGTGCGCCTGGTTTCGAGTTCTTGCGTGCCTGGCCACGATTCCCCGACTTCTGCTTCCTGGTTCCGAATGTTTCTTC
>SKKC01000010.1 GCA_007121695.1 Spirochaetales bacterium
AGGGCATTCCCGCGAGCCTCAATATGATGACCGTGGCGCTTGGTATGTTCATCATCAACTTTTTTATAGCACGAGCCGGGTCGACGGCGGGACTGGCGGCCTATGGTGTTGCTCTGCGGATCGAGCAGATCGCGCTGCTGCCGAGTCTTGGACTGAACACAGCCATACTTTCTATTGCAGGAAACAACTTTGGCGCAGGTCTCATGGAACGGGTGCGCGAGACATACCGTGTCGCCTTGCGCTACGGATTCTACGTAATGATTCTAATGCTCGCGATCATTTTGCCTTTTGCCGGACAGCTTATGGGGATCTTTACCAGCGATCCCGAGGTTATCGCGATCGGTCGGCAGTACCTGTACATCGAAGGTCTCGTGTATTACGCCTACGTTATCCTGTTCAGTTCGGTATCGCTCATGCAGGCCATGAAGCGCCCTATGCCCGCGTTGTGGATCGGACTGTACCGGCAGCTCGTTGCGCCTGTCATTGTGTTCTATCTCTTTTCAGAGATATTTGGTTGGGGTCTGCCGGGAATCTGGTGGGGGATATTTACCGTAACCTGGTCGGGGGCACTGATTGCCCTGTGGCAGGCGCGGCGGGACATATAACAGCCATACCGGCAGCATCCATTGTGTCTGCTGCCGGATGGAGTAGATCTTATATACCTGAGCGTTCTTCCGGAACTGCCGTAAACTCGAGCCGGAGTTCGACTGAATCGGCGACGGAGTTCACGTCGGAGTCTCCTCCGACGTAGGGAATGGTGATGTTAAAATCGTCCCAGCGCACAGTTGTCGACGCTTCTCCGCTGATCATATCCTCGAATTCCAGAACGATCGCCATGTCGAAATCGACACGTGAAGTTACACCACGAATCGTGAGGTCTCCCGTGACGACTATGTTCAGGGTATCGCCGAAGCCGAAGGTTTCGGGAACACCGGAGACGCTTGTCGGGTTAAAGGTCGAGAACTCGAACTCGTCCTGCCCGGACTGAAGAATCTGTGCCCGAATTACCACGTCCCGTTCCCCGTCGGACCAGCGTTCCCGCGACATGTCGACGTCGAGACTGCGGGTGCGTATATCCCGCACGTTAATCTCGAACTGTCCCACGCGTACCGTGTGGTTGTCGAAGTCAATGAGGAATGCCCCGTCTATCTGGCGGGTGGTGCCTTCGACCATATTATCCCGTCCGAATATGCGCTCCTGTATCAGAAACTGGGCCCGGGAGTCGCCTCCGTCCCCCGATGTGACGCCGAACTGAATTGTTCCGACAGACGGTGAGGCATCGGAAGCTTCTTCATCGGAAACTGGCGTCTCCCCGCTTTCCTCGGGTTCTTCGGTCGATTCGTCAGCTGACTCGCCGAAGCTGCGGTCTGCCTGGACCTCGCGAGTGATCTGCCCGTCACCGGCGAGGTAGCCTAGATACAGCCGGTAGCCTATTGCGACAACGGCGACAAGAGCTACGACAACAATTCCTGCGTACAATAGTTTTTTCATGGCTTTTTAAAGGTACTCATTCTGTCGCGAGATCGCCAAACGAACGTTCCTGGCAGTGACTGGTGTGCCAACTGACTGTATTATGATGGTTGGGGGTGAAAACGTGTCAGCCAACGCACCCCACCGGGTGCTTCATGACAGAGTACTGCCTCTGCTGGCGTTCGATGCGTTTCTGGTCGGACTCGCCTTCGGTCTTCTCTACAATATCGGCTATACATTACTTGTATATCGCTTCGGCTCCGGTGGGCTCCGGCTTGCATTCCTTCTGGCGGGTGGCATCGTACCGCTCGTGTCCGTTCTCTTTCAGGCCCTGGAAGAGCGGGTTGCAGTCTTTCGTCTTTCATTTGCTACCAGAATCACATGCGTGGTGGTATTGCCTGCGCTGTATCTGCTCGCTGCTGGTCGTGTCGATTCTCCAGTTGCGCCGTTTCTCGTGATGCTCAGCTACACTATGGGGGCGCTTTACACCTTCATGTTACGAGGTTCGATTGCCGCAGAGGTGTACGATCCCCGAGCGCTCAAGGAGGTGTATCCGCGCCTGACGGCCTGGGAGATGGGCGCTGTGATCTGTAGCGGTCTCGCCGTAGCGCCGCTGGCCCGACTATTCGGGTCTATTGAGGTTCTGCTTTTACTGGTTGGACTTGTCCTTCTTGTGTCGCTTTGGGTCGGAAATCTTGTTCGGACAGCAGTTGTCGGTAACTCGAGCAACGATTCTCATGGTGAGTCCGAATACGATTCAGTCCATCCGCACGCGACGTCTCACGGTGTCCGCTCGGTTATCCGGGGAATCCGCACCATGGTTCATAACCGCTACGCAATGCTGGTGTTCCTGTATCAGTTTCTGGCGTTTACAACGTCGCTTCTTGTGCAGTACGTGGTGTATTCGCAGGCGCAGCGCGTGTTTGCCGGTCAGGAAGAACTGACTCAGTTTATCGGCCTTGCGAAGTCGCTTGTGACCGCGGCCGCGATGCTGTTTACCTTTGTCGCCGCGGGATCGCTGCTCCTGCGGTATGGTATGCTCGCCGGACTTGGGGCCGGACCCGTTCTGATCGCGGCAGGGATCGTGGGGTCGCTTGTCGCGGCAGCATTCGGTGTTCCGCCGCAGGTTTTTCTCGCGGTGCTGGTAGTCGTGCAGGTTCTCGAATACGGCTCGTACTCAGGCTTTGCGAAGACATCGCTTCAATCCGCATTTCAGCCGCTTCCCGCACACGAACGCGAGGCTGTTCACGGCTTTGCGCAGGGGATCGGTATTCCACTTGCCTACGGCTTCAGCGGGGCGCTGCTTATTGCGCTGAACTCCTTTGGAGCCGGAGGTGCTGATTACGCGATCGCGATCACGCTTGTGTTCGCAGTCGCATACGGATGTGTCGGGATCCTTCTGTTTCGGGCATACGGGTCGCAGCTTCGTACATCGCTTTCGCGGCGCCGAATCGATGGGGTCGATCTCGTGTTCGCCGACGCGTCGACCCGCGAGGTTCTGAACCGTCTGCTGGACACGAATGACCGCTGGCAGGTGCACGCGGCACTCGATCTGATGCAGGAAGCACACATGTCCGAATATGAGCATGCTGTCCATCGTCTGCTCGAGAACCCTTCACCTGACGTACGATGCGAGGCGTTTTCCCGGGCTGAGGAGTTACAGCCCGCGTGGCTCGAACCGGTGGCTCGCACGGCGATTTCGGGGCACGAATCGGCTATCGTGCGATCGGCAGCAGTCGGTGCGCTGTGTGCATCGCTTGTCGATCCTGTGGATGAGATTACGCCGCTTCTTGACGATCCGGAACCCGAAGTCCGGGCAGCGGCGGTAACCGGATTGTTCCTGTACGGCGGCATTAACGGCATACTCAGGGCCGGCGATGTGTTCAATTCGCTGCTTGAATCATCCGATATCGAAGAGCGTTGCCGAGCCGCTGAGATTCTGAAACGCCTGGCGGTAAGGTCTTTTTATCAACCTGTTCAGACTCTTCTGAATGATGATGATCCGGCA
>SKKC01000143.1 GCA_007121695.1 Spirochaetales bacterium
ACTACCTGTCCGTTGATGTCTGCCATAGCTTTCATACCGTCTTCGGCGATAGTAACGTTTTTCCCTGCCTCGATAGAGACGTCTTTTCCGTCCTCGGCCGGAATAAGCTGATCGGTAACCGTCCGCCCTGCTTCTCCCTGTTCGGCCGGGACCTTTCTGGCCAGAGTCTGCCCCTCGACAACATTCTGAATAAGATTGAGCTCCTTGAAGTCGACCCTCCCGTCTTTTTCCTTGAGGTGTATTTGTGAGGTATCAGTCTGAAAACTGTAAACGATTCGTGCATCTGCGCCGTTTTTCGGCTGCGTTCCTTCGGCGACCTTGATTCTGTCCCGGTATACTGGCGAGTCTTCAAGGCGTCGTATACGTTCCTCGTCAAACCCGTGAACTATACCGTGACTCTGGAGAAAACCGATGATGGAATCGTAGGACGGGTCTGCTCCGCCGACGCCGGGCGGGAGCAGGGTCAGCCATGCCGACATTTCGTCGTCCGACACGTCGACACTCATGGCTACATCATTGGCCGGGTTATGGTCATAGTCGGCGACCTTGACAAACTCTCCGTCTGCGAACTTGACGACCCGGGAGACCATTTTTCTATCAAAGGAATCAACGCCACGCTGCGAGAGAGCCTGTATGGCTGCACGTTCGGTACAGGCGACTCCGCTTCCGGACGGTTTACTGACCTTCAGAAGAACACCTGAGGCGTCAAGCCTCACGAATGCGTCGCCATCTGCATCCATGGATTCGAGTGAATCCGAAATGTAGCCTGCGTCTCCCGAAACCGCCTCGTCTTCGTCTGCACTGCGAGCCGCAGGATAGGCAAGGATGGAGCACGAACGACGTCCCATGCCAAAAACGCCCGCGCGAGCCGTCTCGATAATCTCGTAATCTATTTTTTTGATGGCGATGCCAAGTTCAATGGCGGCCTGCCTGAGCGCTTCCTCGACCGTATCGCCAGTAACGTGCACGTAGGTACGTTCGCGGTCCTGCTCCGCCTGTGTCTTCATATAGGCCTGGAGCTCTTCATATGTGACCACGAAATCCCCCTTACATGATACCCTTCTTCACGTTTGTCAGCTTTGTGCGCAGGCGCATAATAGCCTTCGTGTGCAACTGCGACACACGCGATTCGGTAACTTCGAGGACCTGTCCTATTTCCTTGAGCGTCAGATCCTCATAGTAATACAGAACGAGTACCTTCTTTTCTTTTTCGGGCAACTCGCCAATTGCCTGAACTATAACACGCTTGATTTCGTCTTTTTCAATGATCGTATCGGGGTTCAGGCTCGTCGGAGACTCGATACTGTCGGCGATTGACACCTTGTCGGTGTCTTCTCCCTGGTACCAGACATCATTCAGGCTGAGAATGGAGGTACCTGCGATCTTCTGCATGAGTTTTTCGAAGTCCCGTTTCGACATGGACATTTCCGCCGCGATTTCCTCGTCTGTAGCCGGACGACCGAGCGAAACCTCGAGCTTGTGCATGGAGTCCTCTACCTCGCGGGCTTTCTGACGCACCGATCGGGGCACCCAGTCTATGGACCGCAGCTCATCGAAAATCGCGCCTCGAATACGAGTAACCGCGTATGTCTTGAACTTGACATGTTTATCCGGATCGAATTTCTCGATGGCATCGAAAAGACCAAAGACGCCATAGCCAACAAGATCATCGAACTCGACGTTTGCCGGCATACCAACCGCTACCTTTCCGGCAACATACTTCACCAGAGGTGCATACTGACGAATCAGACGGTCGCGGATGTCCGGATTGTGAGTGGAGCGATACATTCGCCAGAGTTCTGCTTCGGTCTTGTCGGCTGCGACCTTTTCGCCCATTCGATCGTCCTTCTCACTCATCTCGCTTCAAGACCGTACGAAGTGCTTCGGCCATTGATTTGGTATCCATGCCATATTCGTCCACCGCATTCGAAGAGCTTCCTTCGGAAGATATCGCACGCTCGGCATCGGTCCCAACCGTTTCGAAACTTCCCGCAAAGCCGTCGAGCGCAGGAAGTTCTTCGTCGTCCTCGGAAGATTCGGCGTTCGCCGGCGCCGCCGCAGCCGTGTGACCAGTCGGGTCGGTGCCCACAGCGGAACTCTCTTCGACTTCTTCGATCATACTGTCGTCAAACACCGAGGAAACCTGTCTGTCAGACACGTCGTTTTCGCGGCGGACATGTTCTTCCTCCGAATCGCCGTCCTCGTCGCCTACCGTCAGATCAATCCTGTGCCCCAGCCCGGAATCCGTTTCATCCGAAAGGAGCTCCGGCAACCAGCGCTTCATGCTGTATATCGAGGCTGCCGTCCCCGTGGCAAAAAGAGCGGCAAACAGCAGCGCACGCAACAGGAGCACACCGAACGCAACTCCGGAAACCAGACCAGTGAGGAACGAGAGCACAAAAGCCCCGGATGATGCTATGAGTACGGCTTTCCAGTGTACCGACATGAAATCGGCCTTCCCCTCCTGTTGCATCGTAGGCAAATTCCAACCTGCCGTCAAGCAACGCCGTCCTAGCTGTCCCTGCTGAACAGGCGCTTCAGGAAATTGCCCACCCCCCCACCTTCACGAAACTCGACCTTTTCGAGTCGACCAACGATATGCTGCACGCAGATACTTGCCTTGCTTTTCGGGTTCGAGACAAGAAACGGCTTCTGCCGCAGGACAGCCTGATGTACTTCGGGATCTTCGTACACGTAGCCAAGGTAATCGACCTTCAGGTTCAGGAACTGCCCGGCTATGTTAATGACCCGTTCGGCCACCTTTTTCCCCTCTGTCACCGAACTGACCCGATTCACGACCAGCTTCAGACTCAGTCCGAGGTTGTCGATCTCGGTTGCGACTATCTTGATGATCCCGTACGCGTCGGTAATCGCGGTTGGCTCGGGCGTTGTAACTATAATCGCTTCATCTGCCGCTGCAACAAAGCTCAGCACGTTATTGGAGACACCGGCTCCCGTATCAATGATAAGCACATCGGCATTCGACAGCTCCGACAGGTCTTCGATGAATCCGTGTCGTTCATCTTCGGTGAGGTTTGCGATCTTCGCAAAACCGCTCGCTCCAGCGACGATGCGAATACCGTAGTTGGTATCCATTATGATCTCGCTCATACTCTTCTGACGTCGAATGAGGTGATACAGATTATACTTGGGTATTATCCCAAGGACGACGTTCACGTTTGCGAGGCCAAGGTCGGCGTCCATGAGCACGACCCGTTTTCCGAGATGCGCATAGGCAATTGCCATGTTGGTTGCGAAATTCGTCTTTCCGACTCCACCCTTTCCGCTTGCAACAGCGATTATACGTGTCTTTCCTGCCTCGTCTCCGCTACGCTCACCCTGGCTTTTCATCATCTCTCGCAGGGCATCTGCCTGATCTGCCATCTGTTTTTCTCCCCTGGTGTCTGTCGGCATTGCCTATGCCCTGTCCGGGTAGCCCGCGCTTACCGAAATCGCCTCTTCCGAACG
>SKKC01000442.1 GCA_007121695.1 Spirochaetales bacterium
ACGAAAAAAGAATTTGCTTCGGTTTGCAGACGTTGTCCTTTTCAACGTCGGGCAGCTAATTGTTGCTCTAGCTGCTGCCTCGGTTGTTGTTGCAGGAATCAAGGATATCTTTCCTTTTTCAGGCAACATTTATCTGGTTATGTCTGTGACCTTTGTCGTGTTCACGTTCGCAAACCTCTTTCTTGTCGCGATCATTATCGCAATGACGTCAAAGGAGCGGTTCCTTACTGTCATACGTGTCGGTACAAAAAGGCTGCCGCTGCAGTTTCTGTCGATGGGCGTGCTCGCCATGCTCATGTATGCGTTACACCAGGAGTCACCGTTTACGCTCGCACTCATGTTCGTGCCAATGGCGCTTGTCCACTATTCGGTACAGGGCTACCTGAAACTCGGTCGCGAATCGCATCTGGCATTCAAGAAGATTACCGATCTGCTCGAGCAGCGGGACCAGTATACCGGTGACCACTCCGACGAGGTCGAAGACCTCGCTGCGCAGCTCGGTCGGGCGCTCGGTATGAGCGACGAGGAACTGGATGCCTTGAAAGCCGGCGCTGCCATACACGATATAGGGAAAATCGCGATTCCCGACTCGATTCTGCATAAACGCGGAGGGCTCACCGACGAAGAGTACGAGATCATGAAGACCCACACCACCATAGGTGCGGACATAATCAAGGATCTCAGTATCTATCGACACGTGATCCCAATTGTGCTGCACGAACACGAACACTGGGACGGGGGCGGGTACCCCCACGGCCTTGCCGGCGAGGCTATTCCGCTGTCCGCCCGGGTTGTCGCAGTTGCGGACGTGTACAGTGCTCTTACCACGAAACGCCCGTACCGCCCGCCACAGGGGAAGCCTCTGCAATATACCGCTGACGAGGCGAAAGCGATCATGGCCGATATGTCCGGCACGGTCCTGGACCCCAGGCTTGTCGAAATCTTCTTTCGACAGGTAGTATCGCTTTCATGATTCCCGCAGTCGGACTTGTTATCGGCCTTCTCGTCGGTTTCCTTCGAAAGGGTTCCCTGCGCGGACTCGCGGAGTATCGCTTTACCTGTATCTGGCTTCTCTTTGGAACACTGCTCATACAGATCCTGATTTTCCCCTGGGTACTCGGCACCGTTGTTATCGAACGCGCTACCGGGGTATTGCATGTCACGTCCTACGTCCTCGCGACTGCATTTCTGCTCGCGAACGTCCGGTATTTCTGGCCGATACTGCCGGGACTCGTTCTGAATCTGCTTGTGATTATTGCGAATGCCGGTTTCATGCCCTCGAGCTCCGTCGCGCTTCGCCGTGCAGGTGAACACGCGACCGCAGACGCGCTGCTTTCGTCAGCCGATGGTACCCTCGCGAATATAAGGCTCATGACCGAACACACGCGGCTGAACCTGCTCGGCGACGTCCTCTGGGTTCCTGAATGGGTTCCGCTCGCGACAGCGTTCAGCGTTGGCGACGTACTCATTGCTCTTGGGGTCGCGTGGATTGTACAGGCAGGCATGAAAAAGGTGCCGCAAGCAAGCTAACCTGAGTTTGTGCACCCATGAGGTGCCTTTTCGAAGGAAAACGCTACTTTTCCTACCGACCGTGTACGCGCTTTTCGCCCCTACAGTAATGGCTGTCGGCAGACGTCGACGAAACACAAAAGGGGAGGTTTTTCTATCATGAGAAAAGCGACCGCAATTATTCTGTGTCTGTTCATGCTGGTTGGTGTTGTGCCATTGTTCAGCGCTGGACGTGCAGAGCCGGGAGCGACGGCTGCGTCCGAGCTTCGCATAATGTGGTGGGGTTCACAGCTTCGGCACGAGATGACAATTGGTGCGATAGACGTGTTCAGGGAACAGAATCCAGGGGTTACCGTAAACTTTGAGTTTGCCGGCTTTACGGACTATTGGACCCGACTTACGACCATGGCGGCAGGGCGCAATCTACCCGATATCATACAGCACGATTACGCGTTCCTGGCGGAGTGGCAATCAAGAAACCAGCTTTTGGCGCTCGACGAGTTCGTTAATGCCGGAATAATCGATATTTCCGATATTGATGACAGCCTGTTAGACGGGGGCCGAATTGATGGCAGGTTATACGGAATCAACCTGGGCAGTAATGCTCAGGCGGTCATTATTGACCGGGCTGTGTTCAACGAAGCCGGTATTGAGGTTCCAGATTGGGATTGGACCTGGGACGATTTTGAGGAGATCGCACTTGCGATACGAGAGCGAACTGGAAGATGGGCGATCGGTGCGACTTTGCATAACGATCTCGTCTGGGAAACGATCTACTTGAGCCACGGGTACCACCTCTACGATGTCGAAGCTGGAACATTGGAGTATTCTGACGATGGCCCGTTTATCAGGCATTTCGAAATGCTCTTGAGGCTGCAGAACGCCGACGCGATCCCGCATATTTCGGAGTGGCTTGCCAGTTTCGAAACTGCTGGAGTTGAAGCAACGCCAATCGTTACCGGCGAAGCGGCTATGCAGTATATCTGGAGTAATCAGGCGATAGCGATTTCGAATGCCGCTGGAGAAGGTCGCGATTTCGTGCTCAGGCCTCTTCCGAGAGCTGGCGAACAAGGCGCTGTGTACATTAAACCATCTCAGTTTTTCTCAATCACACGGGATTCCAGAAACCCGGAACTCGCAGCTCGGTTTCTCAATATGTTCACCAATGATGTGACCGTTAACCGAATTCTTCGAGCCGAACGCGGAGTACCGGTCGCGTCGACGGTCCGTAGAGACCTGGCTGAACGCGTAAGTCCGGCCGAGATAGCCGTTTTCGAGTACATTGCCGAAGTCACGAACTGGGCAAGCCCGATTCCGCCTGCACTTCCTCCAGGACACGGCGATGTCAGAAACAATGTGTACACACCGCGGGTTGCGGAAGCGATACTGTTCGAGCGGATTACGCCACAGATGGGCGCCGAGATACTGCGAAACGAAGTCGCGAATATTCTCGGAGGTAACTGATCCAGTCTGTAGAACCGTCGCGTAGAATAGCGGCGGTTCTACTTATTTGCGTAGGGAGTAACTGACTGCAATGACACAGAGCCTGACCCTTGCCACAACACGAAGCAGGCGCAACGCTATCTCCGGATACCTGTTTATATCGCCATGGCTCTTCGGCTTTATAATGCTGACGATCTTTCCAATTATTGCTGTTGTGTACCTGGGTTTTACCCAGTATGACATATTTACGGCACCTCGCTGGGTCGGTTTCGCGAACTACCGCAGAATGTTTACTGCGGATCCTCGCTTCTGGGCGTCAGTCCGGGCAACGATGGTATTCGCGTTAAGTTCGGTACCGTTGAGACTCGCATTTGCGCTGATTATCGCCATGATTCTCGCGGCAAAGCGAAAAGGTGTCGGAGTATACAGGGCACTGTACTACACTCCGTCTGTGATAGGAGGTAGCGTTGCCGTAGCCGTCATGTGGCGACAAATCTTCGCACGGC
>SKKC01000264.1 GCA_007121695.1 Spirochaetales bacterium
CCGTCGATCTGGTAGTGCGGGCGCTTCGGGACAAGGGCGTACCGGTCAGGTTCATTTACTCGTGGGACGACTACGATGTGTTCCGCAAGGTGCCCGCAAACATTCCGGACCCGGAGTCCTTTTCCCGCTATCTGCGCCTGCCGATCACCAGGGTGCCTGATCCCTGGGGTGAATACGACAGCTACGCCCATGCGCACGAAAAACGCCTCGAGGCGGTTTTGCCGACGCTCGGCGTCGAGCCCGAGTATATCTACCAGACCGACCGATACACCGCCTCGCATTACGCGCAGGGTATACGACGTGCTCTTGAGCATCGCGATACAATTCGTGGCATTCTCGACGAGTTCCGAAGCGAACCGCTTCCTTCCGACTGGTGGCCTGTGAGTGTGTTCAGTCGGTTCACAGGCAAGGACACGACCACCGTTCTGTCGTGGGACGGTGAGTGGGGGCTTACCTACCGCTGCGATGATTCGGGGCGCGAGGAGATGGTCGATCTGCGGTCTACCGATTGCGTAAAGCTCCCATGGCGCGTGGATTGGCCCATGCGCTGGAAAGAAGAAGACGTTGACTTCGAGCCGGCAGGGAAGGAGCATCACTCTGCGGGTGGGAGTTTTGATACCGCCAGACGCGTTGTAGAAGCGGTGTACGACGGGAGCGCTCCTGTTACGTTCAAGTACGACTTTATCAGTATCAAAGGTATGGGTGGAAAAATCAGTTCCTCCCTCGGTAACGTTATTGACCTGAACGACGTATTGTCGGTGTATCAGCCAGAGATCGTTCGGTACCTGTTTGCCGGCACACGCCCGAATGCCGAGTTTGCCATTAGCTTCGATCTGGATGTCATTAAAATATACGAGGACTACGACCGCTGCGAGCGGGTGTATTACGGCCTTGAAGAGGTGGGAGAAAAGAAACGGGCGAAGGAGTCGCGTATCTACGAGCTCTCACAGGTCGCGCAACCCGCAGCGCAGGCGCCTCTGCAAATTCCGTTCCGACATCTGTGCAACGTGCTCCTGATTACGGCGGGCGATATTGATGCGGCACTTGCCCGTTTCGGCGATTTCTCCGACGAAGAGCTCGAGCGGCATCGGACTCGGGCACGCTGTGCGTGGAACTGGACGCAGACACACGCGCCGGAGGACTTCCGTTTTACGCTCCGCGGACCGGCAGACGCGCCGGTGGATCTCGACGATGCAACCCGCACCTGCATCCGGTTGCTCGCAGACGAGATCGAAACAAATCTGGACAGTCACGACGAGAAGAGCCTTCAGGAGTACATATATACCGTTGCGAGAGGCAACGGTCTTGAGCCAGCCGATTTTTTCACGGCCATGTACCAGGTTCTCGTCGGAAAAGACAAGGGACCGCGGCTTTCGGGCTTTCTCATTACGCTCGGACGCGATACTGTACGGGATATACTCGCGCCGTATCGGGAAAGGTAGCAGGATATGGACCAGGCAATGGCAGTCGACGAAAATGTGCGTGATCGGGCGCAGGAGCTGAAGCGCATCGCAGGAATTGCTGCGGCAGACGCGCTGGTAAGCAGCAACATGCGCATAGGCATGGGAACCGGCAGTACCGCCCGCTATGCGATACATCGTATCGCGGAGCGGATTGCAACGGGTGAACTATCCAATATCGCAGCGGTCGCTTCCTCTTCGCAGGCAGCAGAGGAGTGTTATGCTGTTGGCCTGTCAGTACTGTCGCTGGAGGATCCACGCATTGCTGGTGAGCTTGACCTTGTGATCGACGGAGCAGACGAAGTCGACACCGCTGGGCGGGTCACCAAGGGTGGTGGAGCGGCTCTGCTGCGCGAGAAGGTCATGGCCTACGCTGCATCGAGGGTCGCAATTGTCGTGACCCGGGACAAACACGTTGCCGATCTCGGGTTGACCTTTCCCGTGCCGGTCGAAGTCGTGCCGTTTGCCGCGTTTCCCGTCCGGCTTTCGCTCGAACGCTATGGCTTTTCGGTGAGTGTGCGCAGCGGAACCGGCAAAATGGGCCCCGTAATTACCGACAACGGAAATGTTATTCTCGATGTGCTGTTCGACGGTCCGCAGGACGTTGCCCTTCTGGAATCCGAGATCGCAGAGATTCCCGGGGTCGTGGAAGTCGGTTTGTTCACGCGACGTACGTTTGACTTCTTTACGGTTGAGCCGAACGGGACGATTTCCTCTCCCTGAGTCTACGAGATAACCTTCTGTATGGTATCCCTGTTGGTGCGCCACTTCGGGTGAACCTTTACCTTCAGATGTACCCGGACGGCCCGTTCGAATATGTCCCCGAGTTCTGACTCGGCATGTTCCCGAATCTGACGGATCATGCGTCCGCCCTTTCCGACGACTATGCCTTTCTGTGATTCTCTCTCCACGTAAATGGTCGCGTTGGCAACCAGTCGTCTCCCGTCGTTTTCTTCGGCAAGGTCAGTCGTTTCAACGTAGAGTGCGTGTGGAAGTTCCTCACGCGTCCTGAGCATCGCCTGCTCACGCACGATCTCTGAGATCCGGAAGGCAGGTTCCTGGTCGGTATAGAACTCGGCCGGGTACATGAGCGGACCCTCGGGGGCGAGCGCAAAAAGCATGTCCATGAGCTCGGATATGCCCGTCCGTTCCCTGGCGCTCACCCGAATCCGTGAGTTGTCTGAACCAGGAGCAGATTCAGCGGCGGCGGGCAGATCCGCCTTGTTCAACGCGACCACGGTTCGGTCTGCCTCGGGAGCGAGCAGTTCGTCCAGGGCTTCCTCTTCCGAACCTATCGCACGTGTCAGATCAACGACCCGAAGTACCAGATCGGCGTCGTCGACTGTCTGCCGGATCAGATTCATCATGTGTGTGTTCAAGGTGCGTTCGCTGTCGTGGAACCCGGGTGTGTCAATAAAGACCAGCTGTCCCCGCTCGTCGGTATATATACCGCGCACGCGATTGCGGGTTGTCTGCGGCACGGGACTCACAATGGAGATCTTGTGACCACAGATGGTATTCATGAGTGTCGATTTTCCGACCGAAGGTCGACCGACAACGGCAACGAAGGCACTGGAAAGCGGTCCGGTTTGCTCCTGCATAATTCCTTACAGTATACTCTGCACCATAGCACACGCTACAATACCCGATATTCACATGGAGACTCGATGATTATGAACGTGTATCGCGCATATGACGCACAGAATGACTCGGACGACAGTAAGGATGCAAACGAAGAAGCATCCGCCGGGCTCATGCAGAAAATGATGAAGACCCGGACCATTCTTCTGTCCGGGGAAGTCGACAAAAGCCTCGCCGAACGTGTCGTGCGGCAACTACTGCTTCTTGAAGCCGACGGCGATGAACCGGTTCGCGTGTTCATTGACAGCCCCGGTGGAGATGCCGATGCCGGCTATGCAATTCTCGACATGATGCGTTTTATTACCCCGAAGGTTATTACGGTGGGAATGGGGCTTGTCGCGA
>SKKC01000018.1 GCA_007121695.1 Spirochaetales bacterium
CGAGCGCCATACCGTCACCGGAAACACCCTGCTCGCCCGCATTCACGTTACCGAAGGAATATTCGAGTTTGGTGTCGGTGCGACAATGGGGATCCTGAACAGCCTCGGTAACCCCGCAGTTCCGGGGTTTACCGCCCTCCTTCGCACGAACATAGGCAGCGATTCTTTTCTTCAGGCCGAACTGATAGAAAGTCTTGGTGCGAACGGCTCGTCGTACGGACAGGTTCATCTGCAGGGCGGCATAGGCGTGTACAACGCGCTCGTGACGGTTTTCTACGACAACCGGCGGTCACTCAGCGATGACGCGTCGCCGGTTCGTCGGACCTCGAACCGCTACGGCGCCCTTATAGACGTTTTCAAAAGCGGAGTGCCCTACGGTCTTGAATTTGTCGTGGCATGGCGAAGCGAGAGTCTCGTCGCGGACGGCGAAACGGACTCTCTTATGGGGCTCCACGGCGGTGCCGGGATTTCGGTGCAGTTTACCGACGCGGTTCGTGCGGGTCTCAGCTTTGACACCGACGTATTTCTGATAGGAACCGAAAACCTTGCCGGTACAGCCCTGAACAATACGCTCCACTTTCGCACCGGTGCCTTCGTGACGCTTACGCCACAGGCACCCTAACTACTACGGCGGAGTTCAAGGCGAATAACCCCGCGAACCAGAGGTGCGCCAGGGTTCGCGGTAAATCGCCAGCTCTGTATCGTCTGCTGCAGGCGAAGTCTCGCTTCGGCGGTCAGCACCGCCGCGCCTGCGTCTATACCGACGCTTCCCGGTGCCACTATACCCCTGCTGTCTACCTGGAACGAAACCTCCAACAGCGCTTCGCGAAAGCCGAAACGGATGTCACCGGACGAAAAGGAAATCGGGTTCCCTGCAATACGGCTCCGGTCTCGTCCATCTGCCCATTCGATGTCGTCACCGGAACCGACGTCTCCTGACGGATCGTCGGTCTCGGGACCCGGCAGACCGTTCTGCGATTCATCTTCTGCCCGTTCGCGTGAAGCGGTAATGTCTGTTAGCCGCGAACGAATGAAAACGATCTCCGCATCGTCGGCGTCCTGATCGGTCGTGTCATCTCCCTCGTCGCGCGCGAGCTCTTCAGCGATCGCCCGCTGCTGTTCGTCGAGTCTGTTCACGAATTCGATCGCAGCCTGCCTGCGCGCGGCCTCTTCCGTTGCGAAGGTCCCGTCGACGTCGGGAACGGGGCCGGACGGAGTCGACGGGCGTGTCTGCCGTAACGCCTCGCGATCAACCTCCGGTTGCGTTCCGAGGTCCTGGACGAAGGCGTCCGGGTCAGGTGCACGCTCCCGGGGAGCGGCGGGTGCGGGAGTCTGCGCGGGTGCCGCCTCTGTCGCTACCTGGGGTTCCGCTTCCACCGGGGCCTGTTCCACGGTCGGCGGTGCGTCATCCGGTTCTGCGACGTCGGGCTCGATGGGTACGTCCTGAACCGGATCATCGGGCTCGAGCTGTGGTTCTTCCGGCAGAATTTCTTCGTCTTCGGGTTCGGGTTCCGGTTCAGGAAGCTCGATCAGAGATTCCGTCGTATCTGTGAGTTCGATCCGGATCGGTGATACAGGCGTCGCCTGCGAGAAGTCTACGAAGCCTAGAAAGACAAACAGAGCGAGGTGAATAACTGTCGTGGCAAGGATCCCGAGAAGGAGCCTCCTGTTGTCTTCATTCCAGTGCATGTTACTCAGTCAGGCTCCCGTGTACGAAGGGACGCTGCTCGTAGTCCGTTCTGTCGGAGTATATCGAGCACCCGTATCATGAGCTCGTATCTGGTACCGCTGTCGCCTTCGATAACGACGGTGGCGAGTTGTTCGGTTTCGACCAGCCGTGCCACCTCTGTGTTGAACTGCTCGATCGTGAAACGGTCTCTGTTCAGATATACTTCGTCCTCGGCAACGACGCTTACGACGACGTTCGTCATTGCGACCGGCTCCGAGGCTGTCGCCGCTGGAAGATCAAGGTTCAACCCGGGGGTGACCACGAAGGTGCTGGAGACCATGAAAAACACCACGAGTTGAAACACTACGTCTATCATGGGCACAAGGTCCGGGCGGGCGTCCGGCTGGAGTCGACGTCTGAATCTCATTGTTCAGCAATCCTTTCAGAGACTCGGGAACGGCGTCTCTGTGCTTTCGATACCCGGGTTTCGAGGGTAATCACCCGGATCGACAGTCGTTCGCGTGACCGTCTGCTCGGGGCCTTTCAGCAGCATAACCAGTTCACTGACACGGTTCTCGAGACGTATGATTGTGTGATTCACGCGGCTCACCAGATAGTTATAGAAAACAATAGCCGGGATGCTGACTATAATTCCCGCGGCAGTGGTCAACAAAGCTTCACTGATGCCCCGAGCCAACAGGGACGGATCCCCAACCGCCCCGAAATCGCCGAGCACGCCGAAAGCCTGTATGTTTCCCGTGACTGTCCCGAGCAGCCCAAGCAGTGGAGAAATGTGAGCGACCGTACCCAGGAAGCTCAAATACCGTTCCATCCGTGGCACTTCCATGCTTGCCGCGTCGGTTATGGTTGCCTTTATCGTGTCTTCGGCGTAATTCCTGTGTTCGATACCAACCCTCATGAGATTCGTGATCGGAGCGGGGTTGCTTTCGCAGATACTGAGCGCTTCTTCGTAGTGGCGTTTTTCGAGCGTGCGTTTTAACCGGCTAATCAGCTGTTCTTCATCTGTCTGAATTCGTCGAAAATACAGCAGCCGTTCCACGATAATGGCTACGGCAATGACGCTGAGGATCAGGATCAGAATCATGATGATTCCTCCCTGCTCAATTAACTGAAACATGCATTACTCCTCATGTGCGATCTGCTACAGGGACAACTGCGCAGAGATGGTTGCCCTGAAGCCTGGTTGAATCAACGGAAAGCCCGACTCGCCGGTTCGGTACAAAAAGCGCGGGGCACCCGTATCGAGTAGATCGAGTACATCTCGTACGCCAACGAAGACCTGTATCGTGTCGGTGACAGAATACTGCCCCGTTATCCCGAGTTCAGGTAATACGAGGCTTACTTCCTGACTTTCTTCGATGAAGACTGGAGTATCCGCTCTCACGACAATGCCGGAAAGCCCATCGCGGGTCAGAAACTCACTTTCCAGCCCGAGGGATACGTTCGGGTGTATGCTTCTGGAATCCAGAAGGCGCAGGTCGAGTTCAAGAGCACCCCGAAACTGGGGTCGCGGATTATACGAGGCTCTGAGCTGTGACTGTATCGAGGTCTGCGTGTCGACCAGAACAAGTTCATGCCGGCCTGAGTCCAGGTCAAGCGGCCCTATGTCATAGGTATCCTGCGCGTAGCTGAAGCGTCCCGACCCGGAAATTGTCGTAGAGCTGCCGGCAAACCAGATTGCTTCGATGCTGCCGAACCACTCGCTTGTCCATATGCTTTCCGGAGGTGACTCC
>SKKC01000438.1 GCA_007121695.1 Spirochaetales bacterium
GAGATCCTGACGAGCCGCAGACGGATGCTGTACGCCGATACGCCAGGGGTTACCGTCGACTCGCGTTCCGACGGTAAAAATATCACCTCCGAAATCGATAAGCGCATGCCGTATCCCTGCTTCGCGGAGTATACGCGCCGCTTCGTCTACCGCGAACCCCTTCGCAATTCCTCCAACGTCCAGGGCCATGCCTTCGACCGGCAGGAATACGTGTCCGGCCTCGCTCAGATCGATCTGTCTGAAATCGACACGCGAGAGGCGGGCCTGAATCGCTTCCGGTGCAGGCACCTGCTCGCGAGGAGTCCCGATGCCCCACAGCGTGACGACTGGTGCGATCGAGATATCGAAGGCTCCATTCGTCTGCTCAGCCCACGCGACACCCGCCTCGACGACGCGCCTCGTTTCAGATGAGACCGCCTGCGGTCGTACGCCCGCGTTTCTGTTGACCGCGAGTATTTCTGTGTCGTCATATTCCGACTCGTTAATGCTCATGAGTCCCTGTATCTCCGACACACGGTCGAATGCAGAACCAAGAGCAGACGAAGGATAGGATTCATCGAAAATGCTGATGCTGGCCGCAGTTCCCAGCAGGAATCGTGTCTCGCGTGTCGGGCCGCTCGTGCGCGAACACGCTGACGTTACTGCCAGGAACAGAATCATTCCGGCGCAGATAGTGGAAATATGTGTTTTTCGTTTCATAGGTTATGCCGTACAAGTCTATCAGAATACCCGTTCAAGAACATAGACGTAGTTCCGGTCCGTACCGAATACCATGAATCGCCCGGCCGTAACGGGAGGGCTCAGAATTACACCATTCGTCTCGATGTCCCACACCGGTCGGCCGCTTCGAGCGCTTAAGGCCAGAAGTCGGGGACCGGTGGTGGGCGAATCCGGCCCGACGGAGTCGTCCCGGTCTCCGTGCACGCCAATGAACACGTGATTTCCGACGACCATCGGTGCACTCGACGTGTGGTGCTCAAGGAAAGTCTCCCACTGAACGCTCCCGTCCCGAATATCGAGTCCTCTGACGACATTATCGCCACCGGCAGCGATTACCGTGTTTCCCCGGATTGCGGGAGCCTGATAGTCGAGAATGTTAAGGAGATCGTGTCGCCAGTACCGGAACAGATCAGGTGGCGCATGCACGCCGAACTCGCCCTGGAAATTACGGGACCACTGAATGGCCCCGGTCTCCATGTCGAGCGAATAGGTACGAAACACCAGACCATCGCCTGCATAGCGACTGGTCTGCATAATCATCTGATCTCCAGTCGATGCGGGAAAGCTGTACCAGGTCGCCTGCATTATTTCTTCAGGGAGAAGCCAGGTGTGCCGTTGGGCCCCGATGTCGAATACCCCAAGTGTACGGGGCTGCTCGAGTGGTCCTGGAGCGAGCATAAGCAGTCCTGCATCGACCTGCAGGCTGACGCGATGCCATACCGGATTCGGTATGGTATTACTCACGTCTCCGTCGCGGGAGAGAAACCATATTCCGCCACCATCGGCGCCGAAAATAATCTGATCTTCATGCGAAATAACCGTGCTTTGTACGGTGTGGCCGGTAAAGAATCGCCATCGCTCAGTACCGCTGTGACGGTCGATCGCGTACACGTGTCCGTCGTTCGAGCCGAAGTAGACGGTGTCCTCGTCGGCGTAGGGCACGGAGTTCACCGGAGCACCGGTTCGGAACACCCAGTCCATGTATCCGGTATCTATGTTCATGGCGTAGAAGTTGCCGTCGGTGGACCCGAAATACAGCCGCGAGTCACGGATTACAAGATTGTTGAATGCAAAACCGCGCTGCTCGTCCGACTGCAACGACAGTTTCCACCGGACTCCCAGGGGTGGCGACATGAGGTTTCTGCTGTGTCCGCGCCCGCCGTCCCCCCGAAAACGTATCCACTCGTTGTGCCGCTCGCATCCGGGAAGCACGAGTGTCATGACCGCGACGAAGAGCACGGGCAGGGCGTTACGCATAGTGAAGCCCCCGTAAGGAGAGTACCCTGCGGAAAAACGGGAAGGCACCACGTCGTTTCAGAGCCCTGACTGCATTGCGGAAATCGGTGCGCACCCTCTGCTGCATTTCGGGCGAGTCGGGTCCCTGACGGCCGTACATTGCCGACACATACGAGTGTGCGAATGCGTGTATGCCGGCAAGCGTGCGGGCGTACTCGAGGACCGTGTCGGACCGGGGTTTCAGCGCGTAGCCGTCCGCTGCGAGCCGCATCAGGAGCAGGCGATACTGAGCCCGGATTCCGCGACGGCCTCCAGCGCGCGCGCGAAGCAACAGATACACTTCCGTGCAATATCGCCAGAGATAGAGAAGCAGAATCCCGGTGGCAATCACCCACGCGACAATCCGGAACACCTCATTCCACGGAATTACGGTTTCCGGCGCCGGATCACGGGGATCGATAATGGGAATAACAACGCGCCGTTCATTCGGGTCCTGCCCTGGTTCCGGTGGTATCGCGTACTGAGTAGGTTCGAAATCGGTCCATCCGAACCCGGGTATCCAGAACTGAACCCACGCGTGGCGATGGCTTGTCGTTACCAGTAAGAGTTCGTGCAGACCGTATTCCTGGAGAGCGGGAAGGCTGTCACGCAGAACTGCAAGACCCCTATCGTGCGCCGGGGTCTGCAGGCTCTCTGCTGCGAGGTATCCGGTAACCACTCGCGACGGAATACCCATCATGCGTCCAAGAATCGCAGCGGTATTCGAAAACTCCACGCAGTCCCCTGACTGCGTCTCAGACACGAATCGCGCCATGTTGGCAGTCGAAAAATCGTCCTCGAAGCCAAGTTCGTACTGGAATGTCCGGAAGCTTCGCTTGATTGCGTCGATCCGGTCGTACAGATTGTCAGGAACGTCCGGAATGTGCCGCGCAAGGTGTTCTTCGAACGCTGCTCTATGCTCCGGTTCCAGATCAATGTCTATCCAGGGCCGAAAGTCCGACTGCTCTGCCGCTGACAGCGAGCGGGCGCGCCGGAGCACGATCGGTGTCGAGTTCTGTACTCGCGACACTCCACGGTACGAGTAGGAGAATGGATGGTAGCGTGGCTGGAACACGGTCGGTTCAACAGAGACCGGAAGATACGGAAGAACCCGGCTCGAACGCGTGGAATAAAACGCAACCTCGACACTGCTGCGGCCCCGATCGGGCGGGATGGAGCTGTTCTGCCAGGTCCCTGCCAGTCGTTCCCTGACCAGGTCGTTCAGCGGCTGGGATGTACCGGAACGAAAACCGCGGGTTGTGTGGAAGTCATCGAGATACTCGTCGGCAGCGTACACGGGTTGAAACAGTGAGGCGACAACCATGACCGCACGCTGTTCATCGGTTCCGCCGTTGCCGCTTCCCCAGTTCTCCGACGGAATACCTGCAAGCTCGAAGTCCTCACCGTCGCCGGTCTGACCGTCACCTGCTCCGGTGCCCGCAGTCCCGGATTCCGACTGTCGCTCCGACTGTTCGAGAAGCTCACGGGCGCGGTGATCGAGAGACGTGGCTTCGGGCTCGGGCGTTCGACCGAGCAGGTTCACAACCGGGTTATGCGCAAGAAAATCCTGCGGCAGCAGGCGCCCGAGTGCAAACAGCGACACGATGCACACAACGGCGAATATGATCGCCTCGAATCGGTACCTGGAATGGTCGCCGCTGGCGTTTGTCGGAGCACCGAGAAAAAACGTAATTACCGCACCGTGCAACAGAAACGCGATTATGAGCAGACCGAACAGAACCTGTGTTGTGTGAGCGGACTGCTGGGCAATGATTTCGCTCGCCCGGGAAAAATTCAGCAGCCGTAGAAACAGCGCCGCAAGTCCTACCTGTTCGATCACGTACACTGCACGACAGCGCGACCTCGAGTAGAAGAGCAGTGCAGTCAGACTAAACGCCAGGGCACCCGCACCGACCGGAAGCCACGGCGAGGTGTGCACTCCCATGGCAAATCCGGCAACAACCAGCGGAGCGATTCCAAGCGCGATCCAGTTTCGTAGCCGCAGGCGAGGAGGTGCGGCAAACCACGCGATTGCCATCTCCAGCGGGACAAGACCAAACCAGACCAGAACTGAAAACGTGTCGTAGCTGACGAGCACCGCCGGGTGAACCATCGGTACTGAAACAGCGAGCAGATACAGGAACAGTCGGCTGAAAAAAACGATGTGTGTCACGCATTGCTCCTTCGATGCAGGGCTATTTCTTCGAGTATCTGAAGACTGTCAGCGCCGGCCTGATTTTGTCCGGGATTCAGGTAGCGGATGCTTCGGGACGTACAGGGTATAAGCCGATAGTCGAAATTCGCGAAATAGATATCCGTCGCTTCCAGTTCCGCTCTTCCGGAGGGCACTTCGTGGGCAGTCGAGAATATGCGTACTGGCACAGGGCGAAGACGATTGACCGCGTTGTCAAGCGATACGTCGAACGGAGTCGTAAACACAACAATCAGACTGTCTTCGGACCGTACCGGCAGTTGGGGCGGTTCGGGCACGAGTGACACACCACAGAGGTTTTGCGACAGCCCGGCGACGTCGGAAATCGAGGATACATCGTAGCTTCCGTTTCCGGTGATTACGTGGAATCGGCATCCGTCCTGCTGTGTGAGGACTGTGGCAACAAAGGAGAGAAGCCAGCCGGAAAGATAGGTCATGTGGGCTGTCGCGAGCGCCGAATCGTGATCGGGATTTCCGAAGTGCCTGAGATAGATGGTAATCGACGTGTCCCGGTCTCTGGTTTCGGGTGAGATTCGCGTAATAAGCGATCGGAGTCGTTGCGAAGCCTTCCAGTTTATGTCCCGTACTCGGTCACCCGCAACGTATTCGCGCATGTAGTACCGTGTTTCGTCGGGATTTGCCGTCCGGCTGGTTTCGGTTGTCCCTGTCGACATGTCCGGGCGGGTCAGGTGTGGCTTTGTCGGCATATCTGGTGCAACGCAGCTGTGTTGTCGATGTGTTGTTCCGAAGGACGCGCGTGTCAGACCGAAGACATCACGCACTTCGGCACTGGCACGAATCTGCAGCGTTCCTGCAAACGGAAGATTCAGGAAGACCTTCAGCGGGTTTGCATGTATCGCTGTCTGCTCTTCATGGACGTGATAGCGAACGGACTCCGAGGACCTGAGCATGCCGCGAACGCGGACGTGTATGCGAAAAAACATCCAGCTTCGTATGGCGTTCGCCGTCAGGGCGAGGTCGTGTTCCGTGTGGGGACGAAGCATGGTCGACGTCAGTTCGGGATGCACTGTCCAGGTTGAATCCTGTCTGTCGAACACGACTGCCTGTACCCGGCTGAGTACGGTAATCAGAAGCGGAACAAGGATTGCTGCGATGCCGATGAGCAGTTGATAGACATCGCTGGTGGCACGGCCACGCGCGTTCAGAATGATTCCTATGCACACGACCGCGCTTCCGGCAGCAGTGAAGGGGTAATGTCTGTGCAGGCTCTTGAGAACCGTATTCATCGCACTGGAATGTTTTCGGCAGGGACACTCTGCAGCACGTCCCGGACAACCTCCTCTGGCCTGCCGGCAGCGTTTTTCATGACGATTCTGTGTGCTACAGCGGTCGGAAATATCTCTTTCACAATGTCAACGGTTACGAAATCCTGCCCGCGGATCAAGGCGAGCGCCCGGGAAAGTCTGGAAACCTTCACGCCGGTACGTGGACTCGCCCCGACCGAGACGTCGGGGTGCGTGCGTGTTGCCCGTACGCAGGCGACGATATATGAAATGACTTCATCGTGAATGAATACCGAATCCACCGCCTGTTTCCAGTTGCGGATAGTCGTCTGGTCGACGACCGGAGAGAGCTGATGCCAGGAGTCAGACTGGCCGTGCTGCCGCACGATCCCGGCTTCGTCTGACTCCGGAGGATAGCCCATGGATAGCTGCACCATGAATCGGTCCAGCTGCGGGGCAGGCAGTGGAAACAGGTGGGAACCTTTCAGGTTCATGGTCGCAATAATAAAGAACGGATCGGTCAGACGGAACGTCCTGCCTTCGACTGAAACCTCCTGCTCTTCCATTGCCTGGAAGAAACTCCCCTGCGTCTTGGGCGTCAGAAGATTGATCTCGTCGCACAGAACGAAGTGGCTGAATATCGGGCCACGATTAAAGGACAGGCTGCGCCCGTCGGATGCGATACGGTTGTACCCGATAATATCCTGCGGCAGCAGATCGACCGTGCACTGCACACGACTGAAGTCGTCCATTTCGACCGTTGTGTTGTCACCGGGCGACTCGTTCCAGGAGATGCTGCCAGCCAGCGCACGCGCAAGGCTCGTCTTTCCCACGCCGTGACTGTCGGCCAGAAGCACGTGGCCTCCCGCGATATAAGCCGCAATGAGGTACTCTGTTTTCTTTGGATCAATGGAAATCACTGTCCGGATGTTGCTGATCAGTTGTCCGGCATCACGTTGTATGGCGGACGGTGTAAACGTGTCCATGGCTTTTTACCGTAGAGCTTTCATGCGTGGTCCGTCAACTCGTGTGACGGATCTGTCAATACCGCGCCGAACAGAAAGCGTACCCGCTCGAACCGGTAGATCCGTTCGGACTCTATCATTTCCGCAAGAACTTCGGCATGCCGATATATGCCGGAACCTTCACGAAGACAGCGAGCCGCCTCGCGTGCGAAGAGAACCTCGTCGTCGAGCAGCGACTGTATCGCTTTCGCCACGTGCGGAAGCGATGGGCGTGCGCAACGCTCGAGCAGAATCTCCATGGCGTCGTAACGGTCGGAGAGAAAACGCGTGTAAAGAGAATAGAACCAGGAGTGTATTCCCGTAAGATCCGCGACCGCGAGGATTACTTCGTCTCGCAGATATTCGGGTACCGTGTCGCCTGAGAGCGATCCGAACAGAAGCGGAATGGCTTCCGCACGGCCAAGCAGACGAACCGCCTCGGTCGCACGGATAATCAGATAGGGGTTATCGGTGAGACGCAGAACCATTTCGATTCGGTCTCCTGCCGTCACGTCGTCAAGCTGTCCGAGCGAGGTCATCGCTTCGCCGCACAGCACGTAGTCGTCGGAGTATACAGCCTCGCGGAGCACCTTTACCGACTGTCGCGTCCGGTACTGTGCGAGAATTCTGGCAGCAAGATAGGCTGTCGTAAACGGGTGGTCTTCCACCTCCCGGACGAGCGCCTGTTCAATGTCTTTGTGCGGTTCGAGTTGTTCGAGTGCGCGCAGCGTCTCACTGCGTATCGCGTAGCTTGGCGAATCCAGCCGGTTCAACAGACTTTCCCGGGCGAATCTGCTGCCGGTATTGCCGAGGCCGCGAATGACATGACGTTCCCTGTCGAGATCCGGGGCACGGTCAAGCCGATCGAGCAGCGTCATTGTCCGCAGATCCCGCATCGAGAAAAACACGCCTATGGTTCCGCGGAAGGAGTACGCTCCGAGTCGCTCAAGACGACTGAACAGGATAATCAGCAGTGCGACTGCAGCCAGAACACCACTGTAATACCATTGATGAACGGTAACCGGATCCGTTCCGCCCGTAATCGCATGCAGCGAGTCGAGAACGACACCACCACCAAACGAACCAAGACTTCCGCCAATACCGAGAACAAGAAAATATATGATGCCCATGTTCATCTGATCGCTCGGTTTCAGAAGCGCGTACCAGTAGCTTTGTGCGCAGGATTCCGCTCCGGCTGCGCCAAATGTTGAAACAAAGAACACAAGAGACAGGATGATGATGACACCCGCAGCACCCGCGGTCGGTGCGAGCGCCGCAATGCCGTACCCGGCAAACGCTATGAGTATCGAGGCGAGAATCAGCGGTTTCGCCCCGATCCGGTCCAGCAGAAGTTTAATAAACAGCCCCATGCCAATGGCACCGAGGTTCCCGATGACGCCGTAGGCGATCGCTGCGCTGTCGGACTGTGCGTAGACCTCACGTGCGTACACTATGAGAAATGGCCGGGCAGCACCGCTGACGAGAGAAAGCGATCCGAACGCCAGCAGAAACCGGCGAAACCGGTAATCGGCGAGGGTGCGTCGCATCGCATCGCTCAGTCGTTCCGTTGCACCCTCTTTGACACCGGGAGGTTCGGGAACGCGGGAAACTACCGCACTTGCCACGAGTCCGAAACACACACCGAACGCAATGAAGACCGCGTACCGAGTAAGCGGTGCATCCTCGCCGAGCAGGAACGCGATCAGCAGTCCTGCCACAACGGCGATCACGTTCGCAATAATCTGAAACCTCAGAAGAAAGGCCCCTCGGTCTGAACCTGTTGAAAGCTCTCCTAAAATGGGGCTCTGGCCAACGAGACCTGCACCCCGAAAGACGTTGAACGCAAGCGTTGCGAGGACGAAGACCACGATAATCGCGTTGTTCATGCCTGCCGAGTGCATCCACGGAATAAAGATCAGCGGGACCACGGACAGATACCGGAGCGTCCAACCGATCGCGAACAGGCGCACGGCACCGAGCCGTATGCCGAACCGTTTTCCGACAAGCATGAAAAAAAACGAGATGTACAGGAAACTCGAAACCAGCCCGACTATGGTGCGACTCGCATCGAGTCGGAGCAGAAAGAGGGTAAGAATATTTCCTGAGAGCAGGAGGTAGCTGAACGCATTAAACACCGCGAAAACGGTGAACTGCCGTCGGCCACGCATTTTTACCGGAGTGCTGTACGATCTGTTTTTCGTTGGAGTATCACTCATGGTACTGACTGCGAGCGATATAGTAGCACATCGAAGTACTGCACGCTATGATACCCGACCATGGAAACGCGCATTCCCTTTCCGACCGTTCTCCCAGACGTGCATTCCGGCATTCCCGTCGGAAACGGCATCGCCGGCGCGCTCATGTGGATTGACCAGCAGTCAGTCGTTGTTTCGTTCAATCGGAGCGACTACTGGGACAGGCGGGGCTCGCTCCGGTGGAATCATGAAATGAGATACGACGCGTTGAAGGATCTGCTTCACGCAGGCAGGGCATCGGAGGTCGTTCGGATTTTTAAGAAGCCTGATGCTCCGGAAATTCCCGAGCGTCCGACGAGACTCCCGATGGGGCGACTTGTATTGGACCTGCCCGAGGGAGCCCGGGTCACATCAGCCTGGCTTGACCTCGACTGTGGTCGCGCCTGCATGCACGTCCTGAGTGCCGAAGGCTCTGGCAGCACCGTACTGGTAAGCATGAAGGATACGGAACCCGTTTTGCTGGTTCACGTGGCTGGTGCATTCACGTTGCCGTTTCGGGCTCGTCCCAGCAATCCACGTTCGGAAGCAGACTCCTACGCGACTGCGGCCTGGCGGCTGGCTCCGCCGACCATGCTCGAGCAGACGGCCGAACAGACGGGCTGGGTACAGGAAATTCCTGACGGCAGCTTTCTCTCGGTACGTGTGCAGGGCACCGAGAACAGCGACCACGACGGAACCGATCTGCTTCTGCAGGTGTCCTGCGAGTACGGCGAAACTTCCGACGCAGCGGTGAAGGCTGCCGGAGACCGTATTGAGCGGGCTTCGTTCGAGAGGCTGTCTGCAGCTACCTGCGACTACTGGCGGAAATTCTGGAGTTCGGCGGCCATTGCCCGGACACACATCGAAGACCTCGACAGACAGTATCTCATGGGACTATACCGTCTTGGGGCTAGCAGCGTGCAGGGCCTCGACGCCATGGGACTGCAGGGGCCGTGGATCGAGGATCACCGCATGCCGCCGTGGTCGGGTGATTTTCATCTCAACGTGAACATTCAGGAGTGTTACTGGCCGGCGTTTTCCGGCAACTGCATGGAGTCGGCCCGGCCACTCGTCGATTTCGTGCGTCGACTCGAACCTGTTGCGCAGGAGTACGCCCGGTACCTCGCGGGGGTCGACGACGGCTATCACCTGCCGCACGCGGTCGACGATACCGGGGCGTGCATGGGTGGGTTCTGGACGGGCAGCATTGACCATGGCTCTACGGCCTGGCTCATTCACACCGTCGTCGAATACTGCCGCTACGCGCACCGGATTGACCTGTACCGGGACGTCGCGATTCCCCTGCTGTGCAAGGTGCTGCGTGTGTCCCGGGCGCTGCTGAGCGTATCGGATGACGGCGCGTACCGGTTCGATGTTTCGGTGTCACCCGAACTCGGGGGAGCGAATGAAGACGCGTGGGGGGTAAACGCGTCGTATCAGCTTGCTGCGATTCATGCGTGCGCGCGGGATCTGTCCTTCTGTATTCGCATGTGTGAGGGGAGCGACATCGGTCGCATCCGGATGAAGGTACCCGACCTGAGCGAGATGCAGTCCTTTGCCGGAGACGTACGGGAGCGGTTGCCCGGCTACGCAGGGGTCCGTTCGGGCAGTCATTCGCTTGACGAACTATGCGTGTTCGAAGACGCACCGCTACCGCACAGCCACAGGCACCATTCGCATCTGGCAGGGCTCTGGCCTCTGCAGACGGTTTCCGCAGATGGTGAGGACGCAGACGCAGTTACACGCGCCCTTGATCGATGGGTGCGGCTGGGTACCGGGGAATGGTCGGGCTGGAGTTTCCCCTGGGCGTCGATTATTCACAGCCACACGGGTTCACCGGATACTGCGCTGCATCTGCTGAAGACCTTTCTGGCATTCTTCTGTAACGAAGGATACGCGACGTCGCACGACGCACGCCACCCGGGATTGACCGTATTGAACGGGCGTCCCGATATCATGCAAATAGAGGCCGGTCTCGGGTTCAGTGCAGCGGTACTTGAACTGATTGTCCGCACGGACGCGAGTTTCTGGGAATCAGATCATATGGCTCACCTGCAGGGATACAATATCGCGACGAGTCTGCCCGAAGCGATCCATGATCTGTCGTTCTCCCGGGTTCGTCTTCCCGGTGCGGTGCTGGCAAGCGGAGAGGTTCGCTCGCGAAGACTGACGCATCTGGAGTTCGAGAGCGAACAGAATTGCACGATTCGGGTAGTCGTGGATGCAAGCCGGGAGCACCGGATTATCGAGCTTCCGGCCGGACGCTCAGTCCGGGCTGTCTGACGCTCCGTTCCTGATAGCGTGCAGGCGACGGTATTCGCCAGGGGTCGACCCGGTCTCGGAACGGAACATGCGAATAAAGCTTTTCGGATTCGTGTAGCCAACGGCCGAGGCGACTTCATTGATGTTCAGCGAACCGCGTTCAAGAAGCGTCTTCGCGACGGTCACCCGCAGTCGCGAAAGAAACTCGATGTACTTGACACCCGCGTGTTCCTTGAACAGTTTGCTCAGGTAGGCAGGGCTTATGCTGAATCGCTGTGCCACGTAGGACAGCGACAGCTCGGGATTCGCGTACTGGTCCTCGAGATACTCCATGATGCTGTCGATCAGTTCGTGCCTGTGGTGCTCCTGTCGCTGGCGGCCTACGTCTGCTGTCAGCTGGGCGATGACGCGCAAGGTACAGTCTTCGACTTCGCGTATAGTTTCCGCGTGTTCAAGGTCGTTCCATGCTGCTGCCGCTTCCTGAGCGTGCCCCTCCGGAATCAGGCATCCCGACTCCTGGGCTACACGGAGGCCTTCCATTATCGCATGCACACCAATCTGTCGAACAAACTCACTCGACAGGTGCGAGGAGTGCGCGTCGCGAAACAAGGTGCTGATCTTATGCTGTGCATCCTGAGTATTTCCGAGGCGAACCGATTCCTGCAAAGCTGTGATATCTGTAAACAGATCGCGCATGGCGTTTGAAGATTCAGCCAGGGCTATGTCGTCGTAGCGATACAGCGAACGGGTCTGAAACATGAGCGCGTAATCGAGAGCTTTCGTAGCGGCGCGCCACGAGTCGGAGATGCGCTGCGGGTCGGTCACTACTGTGCCCAGCCCCGCCGAGACGTCGAGTGAGAGAGTCTGAGCAAGACCAATGCGGATCTGTTCGGCTATGGAAAGCATAGATGCACCAGAGACAGTATCCGGACTGTCGCCGGACACAAGGATGCCCAGGCGGTTGCCCTTTTCGATGAGTACGGCGCATTGTCCTTCCGGTCCGACGTACTGCGAGCTTATTTCGGCAAGGCGTGATTCGTCGATTGTCGTACGAGCATTCCCTGGAATCGTATGTGCTGGACCATCCTCGGTTGAACGTGATTTCGATGAATCCATAAATGCCAGGCGAAGAACCAGAAACGCACCAGACCGGAGCGGCATGTCGTGCTCTGCCAGCTGGGAAATCAGTTGTCCTGCGAGATCAGTCCCCGTAAACAGGTTACGAAGACAGTACCGCTGAACGATGGGATTAGCAGATGCATACCGATCTGCGAGTCGTTGCGATCTGCTAATTGCGTCGCGAAACGTACCCTCGAGAAACGAAAGATGACTATTGGAGGCCGGAAGTCTCACCGGTACGCGTGTCCTCGGCAACGCCTCTGGAACGGAAGCCGAAAGCCGGCGTATGAAACCGACAAGCGGATCGATCGTCAGATGCGATACCGCCATGA
>SKKC01000169.1 GCA_007121695.1 Spirochaetales bacterium
AATCGATATTCGGCTGGCCGGGGATAGGGCAGCTGCTCACACGAGCGGCGTTCGGACGCGACTACCCGGTTGTCATTGCCAGCGTCTTCGTCATTGCCGTCTTCATTATCGTCTTTAACGTGCTGCTTGACCTCTTTTACAGCGTCATTGATCCGAGGATACGCGTATGGGCAAAATAATCATGCCCCGGTATCTGCGCTCAGTCGCACGAGACCCGCGGGTTATTGCAGCGCACCTCGTGCTTGCGCTGATCGTGGTTGCCGCACTGCTTGCGCCGCTTGCAACGGAGCCTGCGCTTCGACAGCAACTGTCAGACTCGCTCGACCCTCCATCGCTCTTCTCGGCAACCACAACCCGCGGCGCTCTGCTCGGAACCGATTCGCTCGGTCGCGATCTCGGAGCACGTCTGCTTCTTGCGATACGGGTATCGCTTACGGTCGGTGCCCTGGCGGTGGGTGTCGCGTGCCTCGTCGGTACCGTACTCGGCCTGCTGACCGGGTACTTCATGGGCTGGTTTGACAATCTCGTCATGCGAATCGTCGACGCGCTTCTCTCGCTGCCCTTCGTGGTGCTTGCCATCGCGATCGTTGCGGCTATTGGTCCGGGGCTGGTAAACGTTGCGATGGTGCTCGGCCTGACCGGCTGGATCACCTTCGCGAAGCTTGTCCGGGGCGAGGTCCTGCGCCTGCGGCAGCTGCCCTTCGTGGAGGCAGCACGGGGCATAGGGTGCTCACACCTGCGGATTCTGTTTCTGCATATTGCACCGCAGATTACAGGTATTGTGCTTGTAACCATCACCCTGACCTTCGGGCAAATGATTATCGCAGAAGCGACGCTCAGTTTCCTCGGGCTCGGCATTCCGCCACCGACGCCGACACTGGGCGGGATACTCAGCGGAGCGCAGGATACCTTCTTCGCCGCATGGTGGATTGTTGCGTTTCCGGGTATCACACTCATGCTTATCGTCCTGTCGGTGAATATTATCGGTGACTTCCTCCGGGACTATTTTGACCCGCAGATTAATCACCTCTCAGGTCGCAAGAAACGAAAACGGCCAGCCAAAAACGTCGAGGTACCCAACCGCCATGGCATCGAAACCCGATAAAGTCGACACAGATTCCGACATACTCCTTGAAATCCAGGACCTGACGACGGTCTTCGAAACCGAGCACGGCCCGCTCACGGCTGTACGTGAGGCGAGCCTGGACATACGAACGAACGAAGTGCTCGGCGTCATAGGAGAGTCGGGAAGCGGCAAGACACAGCTGAGCCTCAGCGTCATGCAGCTCCTTGCCGCAGCGGGCGCGATTGCAGGCGGCAGCATCCGGCTCGAGGGCCGGAACCTGCTGGGCCTGAATCCTTCGGACATGCGGCGCATACGCGGGAACGAAATCGCCATGATTTTCCAGGAACCGGGGGTCGCGCTTGATCCACTGTATACGGTGGGCAACCAGCTTGTAGAGACCATCCGGCAGCATCGACGCGTCGGCAGAAAGGAGGCCCGCGACCAGGCGGAAACACTCCTTTCAGATGTCGGCATAGGCCGACCTCGGGAGATTCTTGACGAGTTCCCCGGCAAACTCAGCGGAGGCATGTGCCAGCGAGTCATGATCGCAATGGCGCTGTCGTGTAAACCGAAGCTGCTGATCGCAGATGAACCAACAACCGCACTCGACGTCACCGTGCAGGCGCAGATACTCCAGCTCATGCGGGATCTGAAAGACCGCTACGGGACATCCATTCTTTTTATTACACACGACCTCGGCGTCGTTGCGGAGATCTGCGACAGTGTTGCAGTCATGTACGCAGGGCAGGTCGTAGAGCGCTCGCCTGTGACGGAGTTTTTCGATAACCCGCAGCACCCCTACTCGCAGGCGCTGATACGCTCGCGGCCCATGGTGACTGACGCACGGGTACGGCCACTCCCATCGATAGCCGGGCAGGTTCCAGGCCTCACTGAACGTCCCTCGGGATGCCCTTTTCACACCCGCTGTCCTGCAGCCATGGACATATGCCGACACTCAATGCCACCTGTCCATCGGTTTGCGCCTCGTCGGGAAGCCCGGTGCTGGCTTCACGAGACAGATTCAACCGAAGGAGCTCACCCGCATGCATGATCCAATGCTTTCGGTCGAGAACCTCGTTACGCACTTTCCGGCTCGCGCGAGCGAAGCCGGTCGCGGGAAGGCCGTGATTCGTGCGGTCGACAATATCAGCTTTTCGGTTTCCGCCGGGGAGACCTACGCGCTCGTCGGTGAGTCAGGCTGCGGCAAGTCAACGACTGCCCGCTCTATTCTGCGACTCATAGAGCCAACCGCTGGCAGCGTACGGTTTCGCGGCACCGAGGTTACCGCATGCACCGGACGTGCGCTCCGCGCGCTTCGCAGAGATATGCAGATGGTGTTTCAGGACCCGTACAGCTCGCTTAATCCGCGCATGACCGTCGCACAGATCGTCGCTGAGCCACTGATTGTACACCGCATGGCATCCCGGAGCGAGGCGAGGGACCGTACAGTGAAGCTCCTTGACCGCTGCGGTCTTGATCGGCGGTACGCGGACCGCTACCCGCACGCCTTCTCGGGTGGTCAGCGACAGCGAGTCGTTATTGCGCGCGCACTCGCGACGTCGCCAAAACTGGTTGTTGCCGACGAACCGGTGAGTGCGCTCGATGTCAGCATACAGTCGCAAATCATGAACCTGCTCTGCGATCTGCAGGAAGAGTTCGGACTCGCCTACGTGCTCATATCACACGATCTCGCGGTCGTCCGGCACATGGCTGACCGCATTGGCGTCATGTATCTCGGAAAGCTTGTCGAGCAGGCGCCGGTAGACGAGTTTTACCGCAACCCGAAACACCCATACAGCCGTGCGTTGCTTTCGGCGATCCCGAAACACCGCCCGGGCGACGCGTCTGCGCGAATCGTGCTGACCGGCGAAGTGCCGTCTCCGACGAATCCGCCCGCAGGGTGTCCGTTTCATACGCGCTGTCCCCACGTAATGCCACGGTGTCATACCGAAGGGCCAAAAACCAGCACCAATGCGGCCGGGCACAGCGTCGCGTGTCACCTGTTCGACGAGGATTCAAACGACTCATGAAACAGACAGCCGAAATTCAGTCACAACGGATTCACCAGGACATAGAAACAATCGCCGGTTTCTCGGAAACCGACCCTGCCATTGGCTACAGCCGCCCGACCTTTTCTCCGTCGTGGGTTCGTGCGCGTGACTACGTAATTGAAGAAGCAGAACGCACTGGCTGCACGTCCCGTATTGACGCGCATGGAAACGTGCACATACGACAGCGTTCCTGTGCGTGGGATACGCCGGTTTGGTTATGTGGCTCTCACCTCGACTCTGTTCCGTCTGGAGGAAAGTTCGACGGTGTCACCGGTGTCGTGTGCGCGCTTGAACTTCT
>SKKC01000333.1 GCA_007121695.1 Spirochaetales bacterium
AATACGGTATAACATCATGTGGCAGAATAGGTAAAAGTAGGTGCTATGCTTGAAAAGATAAGTGATAAATTCAATGACGTTGTACGGCAGGTATCCGGAAAGAGTAAAATCTCTGAAAAGAACGTTCAGGATGCCGTTGAAGAAATAAAACTCGCCCTGCTTGAGGCAGACGTGAACCTGCGGGTCGTGCGTCGCTTTGTTAACCGAACCATACAGGATGCCACCGGTGAAGCGGTGCTGCGGGCGGTGTCCCCGACGCAGCAGTTCATCAAGATCGTTCACGACCGAATGGTCGGACTGCTCGGCGACGAGCGGCAGGATCTGCAGCTGAAGGGCCCCGACACGGTGAGTGTGGTGCTCATGGTCGGTCTGCAGGGGTCCGGTAAAACCACAACGGCGTCAAAACTCGCGTACCGGCTGAAAAAAGAGGGGCGCAGGCCCATGCTTGTCGCGGCGGACCTCGTGCGGCCGGCCGCGGTCGATCAGCTGACGGTGCTTGGCGAGAACATCGACGTGCCGGTGTTCCGGCTCGACGGTGCGACAGACCCGCTCAAGGTCGTGAAGGCCGGGCTGAAACAGGCGGCTGTCGAACAGATCAACACGGTCATTGTCGATACATCCGGTCGTCTGCAGGTCGACGAGGCGCTCATGGCCGAGCTCGCTGCGATCCGGAAGGCATGCGACCCGGTGGAAACGCTTCTCGTCGCCGACGCCATGACCGGGCAGAACGCGGTCGATATTGCGAAGGCCTTCGAAGAACAGATCGGTCTCAGCGGCATTATCCTCAGCAAGTTCGACTCCGATACCCGCGGCGGTGCGGCGTTGAGCCTCAAGACGGTTACGGGCAAGCCGGTCAAATTCATTGGTGTCGGGGAAAAGCCCGAAGACCTTGATGCCTTCGTGCCCGATCGCATGGCGTCACGTATTCTGGGCATGGGCGACGTTGTCGGGCTCGTCGAAAAGGCGCAGGAACAGTTCGACGAAGCCGAGGCGATGGAGCTTCAGCAGAAAATGTCGCAGGCGAGCATGACGCTCGACGACTATCTCGACCAGATCCGGAAGGTCCGCAAGATGGGCAGCATGAAGTCGCTGCTCGACATGATGCCCGGCATGGCAGGCAAGGTAGATGAATCGCAGCTCGACGAGTCGCAACTCAAGTACGAGGAAGCGATTCTGCTGTCCATGACACCGACCGAGCGGCAAAACCATCGCATCGTCGGCCCTGCACGGCGAAAGCGGATCGCGCGCGGCAGTGGCACGAGTGTCTTTCAGGTCAACAAGCTGATCAAGAATTTCGACAAGATGCGCTCCATGATGAAAAAAGTGTCGAAAAACAGGAAACTGCAGGCACGTATGATGCAGCAATTTGGCGGAATGGGTTGATTAATCGGCCGTTCCTGCCAATAATCACAGGTTATTATTCGTAATACATAGCGTTGATATCGCAACCAACAGGAGAAGACAAGAACGTGAGTGTACGTATCAGACTGAAAAGATTTGGAACCAAGAAACGCCCCTATTACCGCATCGTCGTCATGGATTCGCGTACCGCCCGGGACGGGCAGGCGCTCGACGAAGTGGGGCTGTACCATCCCATCGAAGTCGAAGAGAAGCAGCTTCGTGTCGAGGAGGACAAGGTGCGTTCCTGGCTCGACAAGGGTGCCATTCCGAGCGATACGGTGAAGACGCTTCTGAACCGCATGAACATTCACCGGAAGTAAGGAGCAACGCGCCTCAGGCCCCCCTACAGAGCTGCCGGAATACTGAAAAGGAATACTGCCGTGGAAAAAGAACTCGTAAGCTATGTGGCGAAGTCTCTCGTGGATAATCCCGATGGGGTGGAAGTGAATGTCATCGAAGGGGAGAAATCGACGATCATCGAGCTTCGTGTTTCCGACGGTGATGTAGGAAAGGTAATCGGGAAGCAGGGCCGCATTGCGAAGGCAATCAGAACCATTCTGAGCGCGGCCTCAACGAAAACCGGAAAGCGGGTCGTCCTCGAGATACTCGACTAAGCGTCGGCATGGACCTTCTGACAGTCGGGTTGGTACGCACGGTTCACGGCGTCCGCGGGGCGCTGAAAGTGCGGAGCACAAGCGGCGAAATGGAACATTTTCGTTCCATGCAGTCGGTCTGGCTGGTCCCGGCCGATAAACCGGACACAGAGGCCGTACAGTTCCGGCTGGAATCGGTTCACGGCGCAGCGCACGCGATTATCGTGAAGCTCGAAGGCATCGAAAGCCCGGAGGCAGCGGTGAAATGGCGTGGCGCACGGGTGCTTGCCTCGCGTGACGACGCGGCCGAATGCAACGAGGACGAGTTTTACGTCGCGGACCTCGTGGGATGCACCCTGTTGTATGGAAGCGAGCCGCGCGGTTCGGTGGTGGGTGTCTGGGAAACGGGAGCGGCCGACATGCTCGAGGTGCAGACCGGCGACGGCATACGGAACGTCCCGTTCAGGAAAGAGTTTATCGGTGAGGTCGACACCCGGAACCGGACGCTTGAACTGCTGACGGACTGGATACTGGAATGAAATGCACGGTTCTGACGCTGTTTCCTGAGATCATCGACGGGTATCTGTCCACGTCCATAATGGCGCGGGCAATACAGCGCGGAATCGTATCTGTTGAAACGGTGAACATTCGTGATTACACGACCGACCGTCATCGCAGTTGCGACGATGCACCCTACGGTGGCGGGGCTGGAATGGTCATGATGCCGCAGCCAATAGCGGCGGCAATGGAAGCCGTTGACAGCCGCTCGGCTCGTACGGTCTACCTGACGCCGTCGGGACGGCCGTTTCATCAGGCCTGCGCGCGGGAGCTGGCCGGTGAAGAACGCCTCGTGCTATTGTGCGGGCGCTACGAAGGGGTAGACCAGCGTGTCATTGACCACTATGTCAATGACGAAATATCGGTCGGAGACTATGTTTTGAGCTCCGGTGAGGTTGCAGCACTGGTGCTTCTTGATGCAGTATATCGGCTTGTAGACGGCGTCATTAGCGGCGATTCTCTGCGGGAGGAAAGCCACGAAGACGGACTTCTCGAGTATCCGCACTACACGAGGCCTGAAGTATTTCAGGATGCGGGTGTTCCAGAGGTACTCCTGAGCGGGCATCACGCCAGAATTCAGGAGTGGCGCAGACAGAAACGGCTTGAAAAGACCCGGCGCATACGGCCGGATCTGTACGAGCGGTACGTCAGGACGCAGGAAGAATAGGAAATCAGGGGAAACGCATGGACATTATCAAGGCTATCGAAGCTGAACAGACAGGAAAGCTGAACACGATCGAAGAAAACTTTCGCATCGGCGACACGGTAAAGGTTCACTTCACCATTGTTGAAGGAAAGACCGAGCGCGTGCAGGTGTACGAAGGCCTGGTTATTGCGAAGAACAAGTCGGGCATTAACCGC
>SKKC01000137.1 GCA_007121695.1 Spirochaetales bacterium
GGATGAGAATGTGAGGTCTATCCGGCATCGTGAACCTCACCCGGGTTAACCGGATCTTCCACGTCCATTCTGTCGTGTCCCGCACGCACCCAGTTCTGAACTCCGGATTCAGACGCGCTACCCCAGACGTCCCTGACGTAGCCCGTACAGTTACGGAACCAGCCGAGGTTAAACGCGTGCGCACTCTCAGCTGGCCGCGCCGCAATCGGGTCTCCCGTTTCCGGTCCCCAGCCGCCGTGGCCCTGGCCCGCAATGTGGGAAACAGGCCGTGCAGTTCCATTGCCCTCCTGCGGCCACTCGACTGTGAACCCGAAAACCCGCAGGCGCTGCACCCCGTCTGCGACAAGCGCAGCAGCGGCCGATCGCGCCTCCGGACTGTGATTACTGAACTGCGCGCTTCGCGATTCGCGGGCGAAAGGTTGTAGTGGTGCGATAGCGGAGTAGTGCAGGTGAATATCACGGAGCGTCACATCGCTGAGCTCACCATCGTCGGCTGCGGTCAGGAGAATGCGGCCGGTTGTTCGCGCGACGACGTTACTGATCTGAACCCGCCGTACAATACCAGCTTTTCCGGTGGGACTGACACCGCCCCACCCCATTTCGGTTTCGTGCCGCAGGTCTATGTGTATCGGACGATTCAGGGGCAGTTCGTTGTCGTCGTCGCACAGCAGATTGGAAATAATGATGTCTTCAAAGGTGGCCCCCTTGAAATTGTATATTCCGACCGCACGTGAAGAGTTGAATACCACGTTGTTCGTGAAGGTAATCTGCCGCATGTCTTTGTGCGATTCGAAACAGCCGAGTTTGAGTCCCACACAGTTCGTGCGAACCGTGCAGTTCGTTATGGTGATACGTTCTGCCGAACGCGTGTGTGGCATGGTTTTTACACAGAATGCATCGTCTCCGCAGACAACGTGGCAGTCTGAAATCATGACGTCACGACTGCCTGCAATGTCGAATGCATCGGTGTTCGGACCCCAGAAGTTGTTCAGCACCGTTACGCCGTGGACGACGACACGGTCGCAATTCTGCAGTTCCACCGTCCAGCCAGGAGAGTTCCGGATTGTGAGTCCTTCGAGTCGTAAGTCCTCGCATTCGATAATGTCGATCATGGGACACGGCCGTTCCCAGTTCCGATGTGTCCACCACTTGCGTACTGACGGATCTGCGGGAGGGTTCCAGAACGCCTCTCCCTGCCCGTCGATGACACCCGGTCCGCGGATCGTAACACCGTGGGCGCGATACAACAGAAGCAGGTGCCGGTCCTGCATGGCAGGGTTGTCAAACGGGTCGCGCTGCGACTGCGGAATGGGATTATCGAAGGTGTAGTCGGCAAGATCCGTCGAGCCCTGCAGTACGGCACCGGACATCAGGTACAGTTCGGTATTACTGTGAATCCTCAGGGAGCCAGTGACAAACACCCCGGGCGGGATAACAACACGTCCCCCATTGCGTGAACGCGCTTCGTCAAAGGCGTCCTGCAGGGCACTGGTGTTGACGGTGTTCCCGTCACCAATGGCACCAAAAAGCTGTACATCGATATCGCGTTCCATAATATGCGGACAGTTTCACACGGCAGCGGAGAGCCCGCCATATCAATTTTCGTGCATTTGGTGGAGAATCCTTTCGCGCAGGTGCCGATCGCGACGGAACTCGCGAGGCGGGGCGCCTGATATGCGCTTCACGAAGCGTGAAAATGCGTAGACATCCGGAAATCCGGTCTGATGTGCAATGAGTTTAATCGGCAGATCGGAATACGTGAGCAGTTTTACTATATAGACGCACCTTGTTTCGTCGATATACCGCTTGAGTGACCGCCCGACCTCGGTGCGGAACCGGTTCGATACGTGCCCGGGAGTCAGGTTCAGCGAATCGGCCAGGTCGGCGATCGCAACACTCTGACCTCCGGCATCGCGAAGGATGTTGTCTATCTTCGTAACGAATGTGCTCGGCGAAGCGGCTACGGGTGCGCCTCCTGTATCGGTGCCGGTCGAATACGTCGTGACGGCGTCTAGAAGTGACGCAACAGTGACCCTCTCGACAGCCCTGCCACGATCGACTGCCGGGGCAAGTGTAATAAGCGACGGAAGAACCGGGGCAAGCGGGTGTCCGTCGTCGATTCTCCAGCTGCTGTTCCTGTGATGCAAGTCTGGCGCTTCAAACTTGAACGTAACCCAGCGGACTGTGACGTCTGGATACGTAAACGCGTGCATACGCCCTGGTGCGAGCAACAGAGCGGTACCGGGATGCAGTTTCCAGGTTGAGCCTGCGTCCCATACGTCAACCGCCCCGAATACACCTATCTCCATTTGCCAGAACTCGTGCGCATGGCGCTCGGTACGACCAGCGGCACTGGAAACAAGGTCATGTACGAAGAGGATCGATATCACACCAGAGGGCGAACGGGATAGAACATCCGAGGGCGTATACATGAGCAGAATTGTAGCATCGCGTCTCGGAAGATCAACTCGAAAGGGCCGCAATCACATGTGTTTTTGACAAATACGCATGGAATATCGCTATTTTACCGGTCGAAATATGGGTTTACGATAAAAAAATCATGAGCCATCCGTCTATCAGGGTTGAGGGAGCTTCGCTGTATCTCCTTCCCGTCGAAACGAGGGTGCCGCTTAAGTTCGGTGCAGAGACACTGACCCGAGTGACGTGCGCACGCGTACAAGTGGAATGTTCAGGGGGAGTAATTGCTTCCCGCACGACCAACCGATGGGTCGGCTGGGGTGAAACCCCATTAAGCGTTCAGTGGGTCTGGCCATCAGCGCTCCCCTATGCTGAGCGCGAGGACGCGCTGATCGCGTTTACCCGCCTGTTGCTTTCCGAATGGGTCGACGCGGGTCTCGCCGGACACCCCATTGAAACAGGCTCCGAGTTTCTGAGCACCCGGCTTCCCGTAATTCGTGAGCGGTTTAACGCGACCGAACGCGCTGGGGCCGAGCCGTTGCCGGAACTCGCTGCGCTTGTGTGCTGCTCGCCATTTGACATTGCAGTGCACGACGCCTACGGAAAGGCAGTAAACAGGCCCGTGTACGAGTGTTATGGGCGCGACTTCATGCAGGCAGACCTCTCGCACGTGTTCGAAGACGAACGGTTCGCGGGAAGGTTCGTTTCGGATTACCTCTCCACGCCGGAGAGCACTCGTATTCCGGCATGGCACCTCGTAGGCGGGAAGGATCCGGTTCTCTCTGACGAACTGACGGGGAATGAACCGAACGACGGCTATCCCGTACTGCTCGAAGACTGGATACGTACCGACGGGCTGAACTGTCTCAAGGTGAAACTGACCGGGGAGGATGCCGCATGGGATCTATCGCGGCTCCGGACGGTGGGAGCGGTTGCCCGAGAACGTGGAGCACAGTGGCTGAGCGCCGACTTTAACTGCCGGGTTACCGACC
>SKKC01000345.1 GCA_007121695.1 Spirochaetales bacterium
TGACGATCACCCCCGCTTGACGCAGATATACCGGGAGCGTTAGGTTTCAGGTACACATTACACAGGGGTGCTACCGCAATAGCTCGTACGTCGTACGGCTTCTGGTGGCTGAGATCACACCCTTAGAACCTGATCCGGGTAATGCCGGCGGAGGAACTGTATCGTTGCAAATACTGACACATATTCCCGCGTGTGAGAGCCTCTGTGTAAAACCATCTATACGGAGGTCTCTCATGAGACAACACACTCACATACGCGCCTGGCTGGCTGCCGCGATGATTCTGCTTTTTCTCCCGTCTGCCGTCTGGTCACGCGGAGTCGCGGAACAGGACTTCCCCCCGGTCGAGGATCGCAGGGTAGAAACGGACGAACTGGTAATCTACACCTACGATTCTCTTGGGGGCACCCTCCGACGGCTGATCGAAAGCCACTTCGCCGAGACCTACGGGGTCACGGTAACCATGGAACGAATTGGTGACACGGGAACCCTCTACACCCAGACTTTTCTCGAGCGGGACGATCCCCGCGCCGACGTGGTAATCGGACTGGACGAAAGTTTTCTTCCCCGTATTCGTCGCGACCGGCTTTTTGAGCCCTTCGAGCCGTCGGCGATAGAACTGGTTCGCCCCGAGCTCGCGGTCGCCGAGGACTGGCTCGTCACGCCGTTTGACTTCGGCTTCATTACGCTCAACTACAATGCCGAACTGCTGCCCGAACCACCATCGAGCTGGGACGATCTGCTCGACGAGCGATTCCGGAACAGCATTATCATGCTTCACCCTGGTACGAGCTCGCCCGGGCGTAACTTTCTGCTTGCGACCATCGCGGAGTTCGGTGAAGACGGCTTCGTGGAATTCTGGGAGACGCTTGCACCGAACATCCTGACTGTTACCAGCGGGTGGTCCGAAGGCTACGGCCTGTATACGCAGGGCGAAGCGCCAATGGTTGTGAGCTACGAGACGAGTCCCGCATTTCACCGGGCATTCGAAGACACCGATCAGTTTCGAAGCATCATTTTCGATAACCGCGCGTACATGCAGATCGAGGTCGCGGGCATCGTTCGCGGGGCGCGAAACCGTCTCAACGCTGAACGGCTCATTGACTTCATTGTCTCGGAAGAGTTTCAGAGCGAGATTCCGTTTACGCAGTTCATGTACCCGATACATCCTGCCGTGGAGCTGCCGCAGGCCTTTCTTGACGGAAACGTCGATGTCGAAGGTGTCCGGCTCGACAACGACCTGATCGAAGCGAACTTCACCACCTGGCTCGAAGCCTGGGAGGATGCACTTCGTTGACCGCATCCCGGCGGGCCTCAGGTATCATTTCTCTGGTATTTCTTGCGGCCGTCCTGCCCCCGGTGCTTACCGTACTCGGGGCAGGGTTCACCGCCGCAGACCCGTCCGCCTGGCTCGCCCAGGCGGGCTCGGTACTCGGTCGACCGAGTACATGGCGCAGCGTACGCTTCTCGATAGTCCAGGCCGCAGTATCGGCGGCAATTTCGGTCCTCGTCGCGATTCCGGGCGCCTACCTCATGGCGCATTACCGGTTCCGCGGGAGGCAGATAATTCAGAGCCTGACGCTGGTGCCCTTCGTCATGCCAAGCCTGATCGTGATCCTCGCGGTGATCGGCTTCTACGGGCGCGCCGGGGTTCTCGGTCGCCTCTTCGGGGGCAATCTGACCTTCGTATACTCCGGTGTCGGCATCGTTATTGCACACACCATGTTCAACATCTCGGTGGCCTTGCGCATAATCGCCGGCGGGTGGATGCAGGTAGACGAACGCTACCGGTGGGTGTCGGCATCACTCGGCGAAGGCCCCCCTGGACGGCTGTTCCGTCTGCACCTGCCACTCATTGCCCCTTCGCTTGTGAGCGCGGGAATACTCGTATTCCTGTACTGCTTTGTGAGCTTTGGCGTTGTGCTGGTCTTTGGCGGCGTGCGCTTCTCGACGATAGAGGTTCGCATCTTTCAGGAGATGTTTACCAACCTGAACCTGACAGCAGCCGGGGTCCTCGCGGCCCTGCAGCTCGCTGTCGCGGCCCTGCTCGTAGGGCTTGTACAGTTTCTGACCAGACGCACCGGAGCAGGGTCGGCACGAAGCGGACGCCGGTTTCACACCCGCTCCTGGCGCGATCTCCCTGTGCCCGCCAGGGTTCTCGCCGTCGTGTACGGAGCGGCTGTGGGACTGTTTCTCTTCGCTCCGCTGCTTACGGTGGTGGTGCGTGCCTTTACCTGGCACGGTGGGGTCGGACTTACCTCGTTCCGTTCTCTCTTCGGTGGTACGGTCGGAACACGCGAGGTATCGGAAATTATGCAGTCACCGCTTGCCGATATACTCCTGACCAGCCTCGGCGTCGCGACGATGTCTGCGGTCGCAGGATCAGTGCTTGCCTATATCGCCGCCCGAAGCCTTCGTGATCAACTACCCGGCTCGATCGATACCGTTCTGACCCTGCCGCTTGCGATCAGCGGGGTAACCCTGAGTCTCGGACTGCGGCTGCTTTTTTTCGGGATAATCCCGGAGATTCTTCTGATAGTACTGGCACAGAGCATACAGGCATTTCCACTGGTATTCCGGAACATGCGGGGACATATGCGGGCGCTTCCATCGCGCTACCTGGAGACCGGGCGCAGTCTCGGTGCACGCCCCCTGCATCTGTTATGGACGGTCGAGATCCCGGTCCTCTGGCGGGGAATAATCAATACCTTCGCCTTCGCCTTTGCCGTGAGTCTCGCCGACTTTACGTCGGTGCTGACCATAGGGCGGGGACGAATTGTTACCTTTCCCATTGCCATGTATCGCCTGATCGGCTTCCAGAGCTTCGATGTCGCACTGGCGCTCGGTGTACTCTACATGGGTTTCGTTGGTCTGATATTCTTTGTGGTCGACACGACCAGCGTACAGCGCGAAGGGGAAGGCTTGTGATAGAGCTTCAGGATATTCGGCGCGATTACGGCAATTTTTCTCTATCTGCCGATCTGCAGATTCACGAGCACGAACTTCTGACCCTGTTCGGGGAGAGTGGAAGCGGAAAGACCACCGTTCTTCGCCTCATTGCCGGATTCGAAACACCCGACTCGGGTCGCATCCTGGTAGACGGTCATGACATAACCAGACTCCCGCCGGAACGCCGTGAAATCGGGTACGTCTTTCAGGACTACACACTCTTTCCGCACCTGAATGTCGGTCAGAACATTGCGTACGGCCTGCGGGTGCAGAAAGTCCCGGGGACGGAACGTACAAAGCGGGTGCGGGAACTGCTTGCGCTGACCGAGCTCGACGGCTTTGAAGATCGATCGGTCTCGACGCTGTCCGGAGGTGAGCAGCAGCGGGTCGCACTCGCCCGGGCACTCGCGCCGTCGCCGAAGGCACTGCTTCTCGATGAGCCGTTTTCGGCGATCGATACCGAGCGGCGGGGGTCGCTCAGGAGACACCTGCTTCACATTCAGCGGGCGACGGGTATCCCGACGGTGTTTGTCACGCACAGCCGGACCGAAGCGCTCTACCTCTCGGATCGTCTGATAATCATGAAAGACGGGGCCGTCGTGGAGTCCGGCAGTCCGCGCGACGTGTACGAGCGCCCGGACAGCCTGTACGCGGCCCGGTTCACCGGCAGCGTGAACACGTTCACCTGCGAGCAGTTGCTGCGGCTTCCGCAATCGTGGCTCGACGCCACACCCCCGGACAAGACAGATGGCGCGCACGAGGCCCCCGTGGCGGTGCTGAGACCGGAGAAGCTCTCGTTCAGCGGAGCAGCGCCTGCCGGAACGCCCGGAGGCTGTCTCGAGGGAACCATTCTCCACGTGGGGTATTTCGGGTCCTACTGCCTGTACGTGGTCGAGACGGAGGCAGGAGAACTTGACGTGCAGGAGGAACCCGGCGGGACGGTCGGACAGGCTGTTCAGCTATGCTGCCCCGACGGAGCGATCCACCTGCTCGCCTGAGACTACCACCGCAGCCGGAGCAGCTGCCTGTTCCAGGTTCCCGGAATCATGGCTATGCCCAGCGCATTCCCCGGCTCGAACATTGCCGCTTTGGTCAGTCCCGTTTCTATGCTGCTCCCGTAGATCACCCAGGTGTCGCCGCCGTTGTCGCTGTACATGAGCGCGAGCGTATTCTCGTCATCTGCTGAACCAAACCGCGGAGGATTCAGGAACACCCACGCAACGTCGTCCCGAATGTCACCAGGCCCCCAGGACCGGGAGAGCGCATCCGGCATACCTTCGACCTGCATTCTGCTGGCTGCCGAAAACGTGGAGTCTCCGTAGGCGTCGCCCATTATCGCCGATCCCTGCGCGATCAGGCGGCCGTTTTCGCTGAGGCGAACACCTTCGGCCGGCGGGCCGGTGAAATTGACGATACTCGCCCACTCCGGGTTCAGGAACGACGACCGTTCTATGCCGAAGTTGTCTGCAAGGCCTATGCCGGTGGCAGCAAGGATGGTCCCCTCTGACGCGGACGCGATGCCATAGACCGTCTGCCCGGTAATGATCGTGCGTTCTTCCCACCCGCCATTGAAGTACAGAAACACTTCGCCGAAGGCACCACCGACCAGAAAGGCCCGCGGTCCGTGGGCGTGAGCTGAATGAAAACCTGACTGTGCAGGAAGCCCGTCGTCGGTGAACGCGTACCAGAACGAGTCCTCAGGAATTCGGGTCTGACGCTGCAGGGTTTCGACAGACCAGCTTTCCCCGCCGTCCGCCGTAACAGCAACTGTCGACCCGCTGTCGGCAATTACGCCGTGCCGCCTGTCGTAAAACGATACGGCGGAAAGACGGCCCGTCAGGCCGGGAACCTGGACACGCTGCCAGGAGGCTCCGCCGTCGCTGGTACGGGCGACCGCCCCGTTATCGCCGACAACCCAGGCGTGCAGCGTGTCCGCAACGCTCAGCGCGGCAGGCTCGAAACCAGGATCGGATGGGATAGCCTCGACCACTCGCGATTCATCCGGCCGGACAGGAATCGTTTCCGCAAATACACGCCCCCGAGGGGATTCCACAACCGGCTCAAGCTCGGCCGTACTATCGGTACGCGCGGACACCGCGCCTGAGTTCGCGTTCTCTGCTTCGAGGGCAGCGACGAACTGGTCAAGATCGAATCCCGCACACCCGCCGACACCGGCTGCAAGAAGGACCGCACAGAGCATAGTTCGAAATGTCTTCATGACAGAAGGTTATGTACACAAACTGATATTTGGTCAACAAAAAGTTGTTGTCACTTCAGCATGTTCCTCCGGTATTATGCCGGTATGAACGGACGCGAGAGGACATACGACTGTCTGGTCGTCGGTGGTGGTGCCGCGGGTATGATGGCCGCCGGCCGCGCAGCAGAAAGAGGGGCGCAGGTGCTGCTCCTCGAAAAGAACGGGCGACTCGGTGAGAAGCTTCGTATTACCGGTGGTGGCCGCTGCAACGTTACCAACGCGATAACCGATCGGCACGTCCTGACCGCTCGCTACGGAGACAAGGGCAAACATCTGCATAACCTGTTTGCACGATTTACTCCGGAAGATATGCGTGGCTTTCTACGGCGCTTTGATCTCGACACGAAGGTCGAACAGGAGCAGCGGGTATTTCCCGTCACCGATTCGGCAGAGAGCGTGCAGCGGGTTCTTGCCCGTTACCTTCGCGACGGTGGCGTGACCGTTCGCTCGGGCACCGTTGTGCAAGGGCTGCTCCGGGCTGTCGACCCCGAGACCCGACAGAACAGAATTATCGGGGTGGAGACACAGCGCGGCGAACAGATACGAGCTCGTGCCGTCATTATCGCAACCGGTGGCACTTCACACCCGGAAACGGGTTCTACCGGAGACGGATACCCGTGGTTGCAGTCGCTCGGACTGCCAGTCGGCGGCGCCGACGTATCGCTGGTACCGATACGGGTTCCCGATCCGTGGATTCGCGACCTGCAGGGCCTGTCCCTGCAGGATGCCGGACTCTACGTCGAGCGCCTCGAAGGACAGAACACCACCGGACCGACAGATCCTCACGTTCGGGATCACGCGTCCTGGGCAAACGCGAAGCGCAGCCTGAACAGGCGTGGAAAACTTCTGTTTACCCACTTCGGGCTCAGTGGACCGCTCGCGCTGAACACAGCTTCGACGATACGAGAGCTGGCATCGGGCGCTGCAGTTCGCATTCGGATTGATCTGGTTCCCGATATCTCCGAGGACGCGTATCGGTACGAAGTGCAGACCGCCGCCGGCAGCGAGGGCGGCACCCAGCTTTCGTCGTTCCTGCGTCGCCGGTTTCCTCCCCGTCTGACACGCGCGATATGCGAATGCGCCGACCTTGATGCAGGACTCAAGCTGGCCGGAATCAGCAAGCGCGAACGTCGGCTTCTCGTCGAAACGGTGAAAGGCATGCCCTGCTCGTTCGGTGGACTCATGGGGCAGGACAAGGCGGTTGTCACAAGCGGTGGCCTTGACCCGGCCGCGGTCGATTTCCGCACCATGCAGGTGCGGGGTATTCCAAACCTCTACGTCGTCGGTGACCTTCTCGACTTCAACCGCCAGAGCGGCGGCTACAGCCTCCAGATCTGCTGGGCCAGCGGCTGGGTTGCAGGGACGCACGCAGCTTCGCTTGCCCGGAAAGCGGGTCCATGATACGGTCAGACAGGCTCTAACGGAAAACGGTGAAAATCCGTTGCGGACGCGCCACTGTAAGCGGTACGGGGCATCCCCGATGTCACCGGGACGTCGTCGACAGACGAGGCCCGGGAAGACGATGCACCCGGCTATCCCGTAAGCCAGGAGACGAGAGCCAACGTACATACTACCTGTACGCGATTTTCATACAGGAGGTGCCCCATGATACGTGGCATTTCACGGCGAGTGAGTCTCGCCGCACTTTTCCTTTTTCTGTTTTCTTCTCTTGTATTTGCAAGAGGTGTCCCTGAAACCCCTGCTCCGGCACAGCAGCTGCAGCAGGCATCGGCGACAGAGTTTCCGCTGGAAGTGACGGATGCGCTCGGCACGTCAATGGTAATCGAAGCGCGACCGGAGTCGATTGTGTCTCTGAGCCTGTTCTCCGACGAAGTACTGATCGGGCTCGGCGCAGGCGACAGGTTTCTCGGTGCATCCGGCCTCGCGATGAACCCGGTGTACAGTAACGTTGCCGGGTCAGCGGCAGCGATCGGTACGACCATCGAGTTCAACATCGAACAGATTATCTCTCTGTTCCCGGATGTTGTTTTTGTTGCTGACTGGAGCGATGAAGACCGTGTCGCACAGCTGCGGGATGCGGGAATCGTTGTGTATCGTACCCGGACCGCATTCACGATTCCGGACATACAGGACGAGATCCAGCGTGTCGCTCGAATCATGGGCGAAGGCGACGCAGCAGATGCCATGATCGCGGACATGGACGCCAGAATCGACGCACTTGCGTCAGTCGTCGGCGAAATTCCGGCAGATCAGCGTCTGGCAGGGGTCGAGTACAATACCTGGGGAACGGCCAGCGGCACACACACGACCTGGAACGAAGTCCTTCGGCTCGCAGGAGTCGACAATGCTGCGGCTGAGTTCGTCGAAGACGATTTTGGCATGGTGCCCATGTCGAAAGAGCTCGTCGTCGACCTTGATCCCGACGTTATTTTTCTGCCCGGCTTTATCTGGGGCGACGACGATGCGGCCGAGGCCTTCGCCGAGCAGGTCATGAACGATCCCGCGTTCCGGGGGCTTGCGGCAATCGAGTCGGGTCGTGTTCACATGATTCCCGAGCATCTGAAAGGCACCTACAGTCAGTTCATTGTGGACGCGGCCGAACACCTTGCACGCCTCGTCTACCCCGATTTCTTCTGATGTAACGGACCTATGAACGACGGCAAATCGCGACTGGTTGCACCGATATTTCTGGTTACGGCCCTGACCGTCGCATTCGCTGCGGCGGTATCACTCGGCTCGGTGACCGTGCCGGTAGCGACCATTCTTCAGGTGATCCGGCTCCTTCTGGAACCCGGTGATTCGCTCTCAGGAGAGCTTTCACGCGAACTTCGAAGCGCGTATGCGATTCTGTACCACATCCGTTTTCCGCGAGCTGTCGCTGCGCTCTTTGCCGGGGGAGCGCTCGCCCTCAGTGGTGCCGTCGTTCAGGGCCTTTTTCGCAATCCCATGGCTGGTCCCGACATACTCGGGATCTCCGCCGGCAGCAGCCTGGGGGCAGTGCTCGCGATCGTGTCGGGGCTCGCCGCACTCCACCCCCTCGCCGTACCTGGTTCCGCCTTCGTCGGAGCGCTCTGCGCGGCATTGTTCGTGTACACGATCGCCGCCGGTCGGGGCGGCACACAGCTGCTGTTCGTCATTCTTGCGGGGCTCGCCGTATCGAGCCTCCTGAGCGGCCTCGTTTCGGCGGTCCTGATTTTTGCCGAGGAACACGCCGTCAACCAGTTTATCTTCTGGACAATGGGCGGTCTCGAGGGACGGAGCTGGCAGACGGTGCTTCCGCCCCTGCCCTTTATCGCCGTTCTCTCGCTGCTGCTCATGGGTGTTGCCTCACCGCTGAACCTGCTGACCCTGGGCGACGAGCAGGCGCACAGCCTCGGCGTCAGAGTCGAAGCTCTGAAGGTCGGTATCCTTGTCGGCGCCGCGATGCTGACCGCCATGGCGATCGCGCTCGCAGGACCAATCGCCTTTGTCGGGCTCATGGTACCGCACCTTGTGCGGCTGCTCACCGGGCCGGATCATCGGACGCTCCTTCCCTACTCGCTCGCAGCGGGTGGTATCTTTCTGCTGCTCAGCGATCTTGTCGGGAGGATGGCGTTCCGTCCGTTCGAGATCCGGACCGGCATAATCACAGCGGTAATCGGAGGACCATACTTTATCTTTCTGATCCTGCGATACCAGCGGCGGGGTTCGGTATGAGACCGCTGATTTCGGTCGAAGAAGTGTCGTACTCGGTTGGTAGTGCCCGCCTGCTGCACGACATTCAGTTGAGTCTGTTTCCGGGAGATGTCGTTGGTCTGATCGGCCCCAACGGCGCCGGAAAAAGCACGCTGCTTCGCACCATGATCGGGTTCAGCGCTCCGGCAGCGGGAGCCATTCTGCTGAAGGGGCGCCCCCTCGCCGCGTACTCCGCGCGGGAACGAGCCCGGCTCATGAGCTACCTGAGCCGGCAGGGGCCGGACCAGTTCTCCTTTCGCGCACTTGACGTCGTAGAGATGGGTGCGTATCCGCGTATGCGGTGGGGCCGTTTTCCGGGTAGCCGCGAACGTTTCGCGGCACGCGCCGCACTCAGACAGGTGGGCCTCGACGAGCTCGCCGAACGTGAGTTTCCAACCCTCTCGGAAGGCGAGCGTCAGCTTGTGCTCTTCGCGCGCGTTCTTGTGCAGGATGCCCCGGTGATGCTGCTCGACGAACCGACGGCCAATCTCGATATAGGACACGAACAGACCCTTCTGCGCACCGTTCGCGCTCGCTGCGAGCAGGGCGACGCTGCCGTCGTTGCGCTTCATAACCTCAATAGCGCTGCCGAATACTGTAAACGGCTTGTCCTTCTTGAACACGGGCGGATTTCCGCCGCAGGGACCCCTGACGAGGTGCTTACACGCGCCAACCTGGAGCGCGCATACGAGACCGATGTCCGCATTGGTCAGAACGAGACCACGGGGAGTATCACCGTAAATCCGATTCCCGGGCCCGGAGCGCGACGAAACATGCGCGTTCATGTAATCGGTGGGGCCGGAAGCGCAGTCAGCATTACACGATATCTTCACCGGAAGGGCTGTCACATTACCGGTGGCGTCTCCCACGAGCTGGACAGCGACGCGAAGTTCTGGTCTGCCCTCGGGATCGAATTCCTGCAGGTTCCGGCATTCTCGGAGATCGGCACGGAGGAGCTGACACGCGCGGTAGAACTCGCACGCGCGGCAGATCTGACGATTCTCTGCGCGTTCCCCTTCGGTCACGGGAACGCGGCGAATCTCGACGTAGCCGAACAGGCGCACGAGCTCCTGATCCTCGACGAAAGCACCGCCTTGTGTCGACGGGCCTTTTTCGGTGACGCCACAGACCTTGAGCGGCGTTTCAGGCACCTCGAAAAAACCTGGGGCACAGTCAGCTACGACGATGCCTGTGACTATATTGCCTCGAGCATGAGTCGCCGATGATCGGGTACCATAACGGGACGTTTCAGGGTTTTACGTTTCGGGTATTGATTGGTATACGAACGACGATCAGAAAGGCATTGCGCTCGTGCTCGAGCTCGATACGCGCCTGAAGCTGTGCAGCCATGGCCTGAATAATGAGAAACCCGCCTGTGTGGGCATCGTCAATGTCGGCAAGACTGTCTATTCCCGGCCCGGGATCGCTGACAGACAGCTCGAGTTGACCCGTCTCCGTCGGCCGGAACCGTACGGAGACATCGCCGCTTCGGGCTCCGGCGGCGATACCGTGCCGAATCGCGTTGGCAACGAGCTCCACGAGCATAAGCCCGCAGGGGAGGGCCACCGCGACAGGCACGACAACAGGTGTAAGGTCGCGGTGAACACGAACCTCTTTTCGTTGTGCTGAGTGCTGTGCGCAGGTTATGACCGAGGCAAGATAGCGGTCCATTTCGATCCGATCGAAATCGGCGCTGTGGTACGTGCCTTCGTGAACCATGGCCATAACGTGGACCCGCTCCCGTATACCGGCAAGCCGCGTACCAACCTCGCTGTCGGGCTCGGATTGGATCTGCAGATTCAGCAGACTTTCGACAATCTGCAGATTGTTCTTGACCCTATGGTGAACCTCCTGCAAAAGTTGATCCTTGTCCGCCGATAGCTGTCGCTCCACGTCGAGCGCATGAACGATACTCTCGAGGTACTCGGCACCGTGTATGGCGCGTTCAGTTGCTTCGACCGCGTCGGTTACAAGATGGACATCGCTGCGGCTGTACATGTCTTCATCGCGGCGGGGGCCAACAAGCACTATGTGCGCTGCCGCAGCGTGTGCTGCCCGCATAACGATCCGCAGGCCATCGTCGGTCCGGTACGCACCGGTCAGGTCTCCCGCAGCAGCGTCGGTCTGCACGGTCAGCGATTCAGGGTCGAACAGATATGAGAGGAGCGTCTCGAAGCGATGGAGCGCGTCGTCACGGTTGGTGATCGCGAGAAGCTGCTGCTTGTACTGATTCAGTTTCTGCTGCCCGCGGATTCGCCGCGCGTGTACGTAGCTGTCGACAAGTAGCGAGACACGATTGTGACTCCACCGACCAAGAACGGTGATACTGCCGATCAACAGCAGGTAGAACAGTCGCTGATCCACCGACTCGGTGAGTACTCGAAACAGCCAGGCGGCGACCGCGACTATGAACCCGAGCACCATAAACACGAGAACGTCAGACAGCACGTCATCGATATCGACGATTGTGTGCCAGGTCAGGCCGAAGCCGGCTGAAACCGGAAACAACAAAACGGAGAAAACCGCGATCTGATTGAACAGACCGTGATGTACTGTCTCGAGCACGTCTCCCCGAAACACCGGTGTAAGCAGAAACAGCATAAAGGGGACAATGCTTGTCGCAATCCCGAAAAAGACCCACTTCAGACGACGCCGCTTGCCCGTGCTCGCCTGCCGGTACTGAATAAACAGGAGCAGAATCCCGACTGCTATACCGACGACTGCGTATCCATGCACAAAAAAATGCGCCGGTCCCATATAGTGGGCACCCGTGTACAAGATGATTGCCAGATATACCAGAGGAATCACGATACAGCCGGCCAGCACGCGAACGCGGCAGGGAAAGCGCTCCGGGAAACTCGACGCAAACCATACGAGCGAGATCGTCGCGCTTATCGAAAAGACGCCGAGCATGACGAAGCGGAACTGTATGAACTCGTAGGTCCAGAGGGTGTGAAAGTACGACATCCCGAGCGCAGGGCCTGCCGTAAGGCAGAACACGAAAAACCCGAGCGTCGCATCGGTTGCTTTTCGGGAAATCATGAACCCGGCGCCGAGCATCGGGAGCACGATGCCAACGATAAAATTGGAGAGGATCACCCGATCTGCGGCCTGCAGGCGAACGAGAAACGGCGCATCCCCGACCGGTAGCTCCAGTCGTCGCCCGTCGCTCATACCGAGTGAAACGGTCGTGCCCTCTACAAAGAGGCGCGACGAAACCCGCAGATACTCGGGTAGACTTCCCGAGGAAAGTTCGTACAGGAGTCGCATCTGACGCCCATCGACAGAACGGATGCGGTCGCCTCGAGCGATTCCGGCTTCCGCGGCGACCGAACCGCGCGCCACGCGGCCGACAAAAAATACATCCGATCCGAGATACAAATCCATGCCGGTGCTGTATACTGGCTGAAACAGAAAAACCAGCCCGGCGATGAATGTCGCTGCCGCGAAGAAAA
>SKKC01000006.1 GCA_007121695.1 Spirochaetales bacterium
AGAATAGGCACACCGGCAAACAGCAGCATTGCCGCAAAGTTCGGTGCTACGAAGGCGTACCCAATGAGGTTCTGTCGCATTCGTCGTCTGGTCAACTCGTTCAATGTAAGATACTCCTCAACGAAAGCGACCGGAATCGGGCACCGCCCAGGCGGTGCCCGTCCCGGCCTTATAGCATCCAGCAATCAACCAGGGAATCTAGTTGTTTGCTCGGTCGAGAGCGCTCTGTGTGCGTTCATGAAGACTCTGCAGTGTCTCGTCAAGTGACTGTAGCCGCAGAAAGTATCCTTCCAGTTCTTCTCGAACGATCGTCCCGATCTCAGAGCGGGCAGTGTCCGGTCCCGGTACAATTATGTCCGAATACTCAGCGAGAACGACGTTCAGATAGGAGTCCATATCCAGTACGTCGCGTCCGTCCGGAAGAGTGTCGTCGACGGAGATTCCTTCAAGAACCTGGTCGACCGGATAACCGGAGTATAATGGGGTGCGTCCACCGACGATCATGGGTCCGAAACCTTCGGTAATATACCAACGGATAAACTCCATCGCAGCTTCGGGGTTCCGACTATTCGAGTTAATCTTGAACTCGTCGCCAGTTACTATTGGGGCAGCATATAGTCCAGAGGTATCTGCTGAGGGGACCGGCAGAATCGTGACCTGAAAATCTCGGGGATACTCGGCAAGGTTCCGCACGTCTCGCAAGCGGTGTAAACCGTCCGCCATCATACCAACGCGTCCACCTAAAAGCATGGCAGCGTTCTGTCCCTGCAGCCCGTCAGAAATAATCGTTTCGAGCGTCGGCTGTGCCTGATACTCGTGCATCATGTCGTAAAACCAGACCAGCGATCGCTCGAGCAGCGGCTCTTCCAGCCAGCGGCTGCGCTGACCGTTTTCGTCAATCCACTGGTCGCGTCGCACGGTTGACGTTCGCACCCAGTGGTCAATCATGAAGTGCTCGAAGTTATGGAAACTTCCATACTCGAAGCCGGCTTCTTCGACAAGGCGAACCGAGATGTCTCGGTAGTCGTCCCATGACCATGTTCCAGGTTCGATCGGGAGATCTACACCGATCGATTCGAGGGCATCCTTGTTTGCCAGAATTACCTGAATCTGATTATTCGTCGGGATTGAGTACACCGAACCATCAGCCCTGGTGTACGCGGACTCGACGCCATCGCCAAACAGGGCGGCGAGGCTCATGTCAAACTGCCCAAGAAGTTCACTCATATCAAGAGCGAACCCGCCTTCGACACGCTGTTCGCGGCGACTTGGCGCATAGGAAATGAAGATATCGATATGTTCACCGGCGAGAAGTGCCGTATCGAGTCGGGCGTTGCCTTCGTCGTTGTTTACATATCGGACATACTCGGCCTGAATATGGTCGTGCTGTGCATTGAAGTTATCGACGACCTGGCCGGGACCTGACTCGGCTGGGACGGCGCCCCAGATGACAAGACGCACAGGCCCGTCTGTATCTGCAGGCTCACGTGCACCCGCGGCGAAAATCAGTGCAGGAACTGCGAGCAGCAGTACAAGCGCCGAAAGTATTCGGAACAATTTCATGTTACATACCTCCTTAGGTACAACAAATAGGATGAGTTCATGTAAACATAGGTTTTATCAGCTGTCAAACATATTCTAACCGCTGCGAGCAAAATAGCAGGAATTCCGCTAGCTACGACTTCTCCACATGCCATCCCACCCGCTTCTCGCGGATAATCCACTGCAGCTGCGGCGCCCAGCGCGGCACTTCAGCTACGTGTCGCGGCCATTCGAGCTCGAATCCGAGCCGGTCGTGAAGCAGACGCTGAAAGTCTTCGGTGAGGTCGGCCTGTTCGTGCACGGCCTGCGGCTCGGTCCCGTGCAGCACGGAATACGCCGCGAGCGCCCCCGCCGCCTCGCCTATGTTCCACTCCGCCGGGTGTACACGGTACATGCCGCTACTCAGGTGCGTGGTACCGATGTTCTTGCAGGCGGGAATCAGGTTCCGCACCCGCTCGGGAACAAGCGCACCCAGGGGAATCTGTGCGGGATACGACTCGATATCGATATAGCTGTCACCCGCTGTCGTGGGGTTCAGGTCGATGCGGTAGCTCGCGAGACCCACGGTATCGGGGTACACGGTCGCCCCCGCGCCCGGCGGGCGGACCTCACTCGCAATATCGCACTCGCTGACTGTGGTGCGGGCACGAATCCGCCGCGATTCGCGTATGTAGACCTCGCGCGCGAGTCCGTGCGGGGTTTCAAACACGTCGTCGCGAAGTATGACCTCCGGGTAGCCTTCTCCGCCGTCGTGGCGGGGAGCTTCTGTCTGCAGCCAGTGTATGAAGCTCAAGGTCAGCTCTCGCGAGCGCCTGAGGTGCGTATCTGCATCCGCCACGCCGAATACCGGCCCTTCCCAGTAGTCGATTTGTGGCCAGTTGAGCACCGTGGCGTCGAGAAAGGGTTCCGCCGTGTGGTACAGATCCGGTCTGTGTATGCGTCTGTAGGCCCATAGTCCGCCGATATTCATGGTTCCAGGCTGTGGATCGCGCCCACGCTCGCCGGTACCGAACAGCGTCGCGGTCTGTGGAGCCTTCGTAATCGGATCAAGTTTCTCGAACGACAGCTGCGGCCCCGGCCAGAAGGGAGCGACGGTATTTTTCCAGTGGCCATAGCTGTCCGGGCGCTCAACGGGCGCCCGTTCGTTTCCCGGCTCCCAGCCGAGCACTGCGCACCAGCTGACAGCCTGCTGGTTCAGCGGATCAGCGTGTTCGGGTGCATGCGGCTCCCCGAACTCCTGCTGCGCTTCCGCGCCGGTACGATACTCGACCCCCGCTAAGGGCAGCAGGTCTCCGGTCTCGGTCGCGTCGAGCACGTAGTCGGCAGCCACGGAAAACTCACCGAAGTCGACCGCGCGTACACGGTCACCGTCTGTATCGACGCGAACCGGGCTGTATTCGCGCAGTATCGTCAAAAGCCCCGACACCCGAAAGGGTAAAAGCATGCCTTCGATGACCTGAAGCGACACCCGCGGATCGTGCGTAATGGGCGAGACCTGCCCTCCCCCCGGGTTCAGGCGAGGGTCCAGTTTCCAGCGCGCGTCCACCGGCAGGTGTTCGCGGTATGCAGAACGAATACGATTCCTGAACTCACGGTACGACGCGGTCGCGCCGGTCGACTCGATCCAGGGATGCTCGTCCGGCGGCACACCCTGCGAGGTCGCCTGCCCCCCGAGCCAGCTGTCAGGCGCGACAAGCATGGTCTGACACCCGAGCCGACACGCCGACAAGGCGGCGGCAACCGCACCGAGCCCACCACCGACTATGAGTACCTGTGTTTTGTGTTCTGTACCAGCCGACATAACACCTCCATTGCTTCGTACAGGAGGTGTATAGC
>SKKC01000411.1 GCA_007121695.1 Spirochaetales bacterium
ACGAAGCGCCCGAGGCGAGACCCGCTGCTACACCGACCGGCGTAATTCTCAGCGCATCAATATCATAGGCACCAGTCAACAGTACAACACCCAGGAGTACCAGTGCGATCGCCATCCATTTGAAGGCGGTCGGTCGTTCAAGCCTGAGCGTAAAGGATGCGAGATAGACAAACACCGGCGCGCAGTACATCAGCGTGGCTGCAACCGCGACACTTCCTTCGGCGATACTGATGTTGTAGAAGGTGAAATTCCCCGCAATGCCGAATCCCGCAAGAATCGACCACACGTGGACTCGCCGGTCAGCTGCTCCGGTCGCATTGTGACGTAGCGCGAGCCAGGCGCTTACGCATATGAACCCGGTTGCTCCGCGATAAAACGACACGACGAACGGACTCCACCCGTCTCGGAGCAGGATGCCACCGATTCCTCCGGACAGCCCCCAGAACAGCGCTGCAAGTGCCACCAGGGATGTGCTAAAGAATGAAAACCTGTGTGCCGCCGCTGGCGTGCCCGACGACGAGGAGTGCTCGGTCATGGGATTCACCTTCTTCGGGGTCGAGTCGTTTCTGCAACCCCGTTCCCTGCAAAAGATACGACCCCCGACACGAAAAAATCAAAGCGTCGCGTTGGTTCGGAATCACCCAGCCCGTCTGACATTAAAAAAGCCGACCGGTTGAATCCGATCGGCTTTCCAAATATCGGGCTGGGCGGACACCGAGCCCAAAGGGCGAGATGCCCGACCCCAAAAAAATAGGGACGCGGAAGCGTCCCCAATATCGGGCTGGGCGGATTTGAACCGCCGACCCCTTGTCCCCCAGACAAGTACGCTAAACCACTGCGCTACAGCCCGAGGCCCGAAGGCTTGATGAGCCCGAACGCTACCATGTAGCGGGGCTCCGGTCAAGACCGTATGGCGAGTTGTCAACGAATGGCTGTTGTTGCCAGGATGATTGAAACCCATAGTACAAGAATGCCGGCCACAGTCCAGCCGAGATATCGCTGTGTGTTTCCCGTGTGCAGTTGCTGCATCGCGTCAAGGCAGCGATTCGTGCATAGGCGCAGGAACGCTCTGGGTCTATGCGAGCCCGGGAGTACCGTATTGAGGATTCGAAGCAGTGGCCTATATAGCAGAAAGAAAAGCACGGCTCCGATCGCAGGATTCACCTGACCGGCAAGCAGGGATGAAAAGCGAATGCGGCTTTCAGGGGGAAGCGCGGGAAAAAACACTGTTGGAAAGAGCCCCATGCTCAAAGTCAGAATGGCCAGGGCACCGACCACGATGTGTACGCGAACCCGTGCTGTACGAGGCGAATCAGTGGTCGGTCCCGGTTTCAGAAATCCGTACCACAGAAACTTTGTGAAGGAGATGGCGGTTCCGATTCCGGCTATTGTCAGAAGCGTGACAGCTGTCTGAGATTCAAGGCTGGTATGGAGAACCGACTTGCTGACATATCCGTTGAAGGGTGGTACCCCGGAGATACTCAACGCACCTGCAAATGCCGACAATGTCAGCGCGACGGATTTCCGACCGGCGCCTCGAAGCGAATACATGTCGGCCGTTCCCGCCAGTGGAATAAGAATGGCTACAACCATGAACAGCAGACCCTTGTACATAACATGGTTGCCAAGGTGATATAGTCCACCGAGTTGCGCGACCCGATTCGCGCTGCCAACGCCTGCGATCATGAAACCAACCTGGCTTATGATGTGATACGCCAGAAACGGGCGAAGCCTGCTCTGTCGCAATGCATAGAGAACGGCGAGGACCGCGAGTGTTGCACCGACGATTTCAAGAACGTAGTGGCCCGGAATAAGCCTGTAGATCCCGAACACGCCGATTTTCGTTGCGACTGCCGCGAGAACAACGGCGGACGTTGGCCGTACCTTCGTATACGTGTTTATGAGCCAGATGTGGGCGGGAAGCACGGCCGACTTGATGCCGAGCGCTATTCCTGCGGGTACAAGACCTGCCTGCAGGCCGGAGTCCGGAATGCCGTATGCAGCCGTCTCGGCGAACTCGAGGGCAAAGGCGGATAGAAGCATGGCTGCCGCGAACAGTTGCCACGGCAGATACCACTTCAGGAGGGTTCTCCCGTTCGGCTCAGCCGCGAGTATCATGGCAGCGCCGATTGTGACAAACTCCCAGGCGATAAAGAAAGTCACGATGTCTGCCGCGAACGGGAGTGCCACTCCGGCGCCTACATGAATGATCGCTCCGGTCCACCACAGACCAGAGCGCCTGGTGTGCAGCGACGTAAAAAGGAGAGCGGCCACACCAAATGCCAGAATCGCCTGCGAGACGAACAGCGCGCCTGACTCAGCATGGGGTGCAGCGATTGTTTCCAGTACCTGAGCTGATATTCCTCCTACCATACGGCCCTCGCGAGCTGATCGACAGCCTGCATGCACAGACCCAGCAACGTGTCGCTGAAGAAGGCGAGAACGATCAGGATAAGCGCTGCGGAAGCGGGAACCGCCGTCTGAAGACGACCGCTCTGAGCGGGTTCATGACTGTCTTGATTCATGGTACTGAACCGCACACCGATTCGCAGATAGTATACAAGCGCTATCGCGCCTCCGATTGCGATGAGCACAGCGCCAAGCCATGCACCGGCCAGGGCGGTCTCAAGTATCGTATACCACTTACTTGTAAATCCGAGAACCGGCGGGATGCCAATCATGCTCATGGCAAGAATGGAATACACGGCGAGGCGCAGCGGTCGTACGCGCTGCAGGATAACCGGACCGAACAGGAATAAACCGGATTTCATGATTGCGTGTACCAGAACGTGAAACAGCCCTGCGGCCACGGCAACTCGTGATCCGGTGCTGGCAGCCAGAAGTCCGTAGCCGATGTGCGCGACACTCGAGTATGCAAGAAGACGCGAATAGTCTGTCTGCCTGAGTGCCATGAAGTGGCCGACGAGTATGCTCAAACCTGCAACCAGAGACAGAACGGCAGCGAGATCCCCTGCTACCGCTGGAAACGCGGCGAGAACGCGGAGCATCAGGACGAAAAATGCTGTCGTGGTAACACCGGAGAGCGTTGCCGATGCCGAATACGACGCACCAGACAGGCTGTCGGCCTTCCAGGGATGGAAAGGTACCTGCCCCAGTTTCATGAGGATGCCTGCAATTATCGCTGTAACGGCGAGCGCTGGCACGGCACCGGGAACAGAATCAAATGTATCGGATACATTAGCTAGATCGAGGCTGCCAGTGGTCAGATACAGGCCTGCGACTCCCCACAGAATTAATAGCCCGGCAAGTGTGCCCATAACCACGTACTTGAACGAGCTCTCGAAGGCTCCCGGGTTCTGCTTCTGTGCGACAAGCGCGTATGACGCAATGCTGGTAATCTCGATGAACACG
>SKKC01000013.1 GCA_007121695.1 Spirochaetales bacterium
AAATGGCGGCCGTCACCGCCGTTATGAGCCTCCGAACCACGCTCGGTGCTGCACTTTCGCGAGATCTTGCCCTTCATCGCCGTTTCGCGGTTGCGCTTCCGGATAACTTTTCCTACTATTCGCGTTCGCTTCATCATCATTCTCAAATACTTCCTGTTCCGGATCCCGCACGAGCGGTCTGCCGACCTTCATTGCAATGTGTGCGAGGAGGCATACACGTCCGGACCGGTGCACTCGGTCTTCGGTGCAGGGTACGTGCGACGCCGAGCCACGCCGTGTAGGCTATCGTTTTCGGTACCGCCATCGGTGTCGGGGTGCCCCCGCGCAATGCGGCCGCATCCGATCTGTGCAAAGCGAGTTGTGCTGTTCGTCTCATAGGCTATACTCCGGCGGCACGTCTGAGCCTGGGCCGCGTGGGGTCAGGTCCTGTCCGCGAATGGACCCGGGGTTACACCCGAACTCGGCCTGGAAGGCGCGGGTGAAAGAGCCAGTTGACTTGTATCCGAGTGCGGTGGCAACTTCGCCGACGTTATACTGGCCAGCGCTGAGCAGATACAACGCGTGCTGCATGCGCTTGAGTCGCACAAATCCGAAGACCGTTACGCCGTATACTTCCTTGAATCCCGCCTTGAGCTTGGTCTGATTGAGGCCGATGAGTGCTGCCAGCTCGGCTATGGTTGGAGGATCGGTCAATCGCTTGAGAAGGATGTCGTGAGCCCGTTCGAGCAGCTCGAGATCGCGCTGCAGAAGAAAGACATCCCGGTCGGTACACGGTGGAGCCGCAAACTGCGCCAGGCAAAGCACGAGGATCTCGTGGACTCGTGCCTCCTGATAGAGGCTTTTAAAGCCTGGGGTAAGATTACAGCTTGTCAGAGCGTCGAGCGAATGACGCATCTCCGATGTCGTGATCCCGGAGGACAGAAACGGGACAGCCCCGGTATCTGCAAGCGCAGATGCGAGGCGCTCGGCGATCGGGCAGCCCAGGCGTTCGACGATTGCTTCGATGTGTGCTGCCTCAACGAGCAGGCTGATTTCATCGATCTGTTCATCCACAGAAAAGAACCGCGTCGGGCAGCCGTTCGGCCCGAGTACGATTACGTTCTGATACCCGAAACGGACTGCTGTCGCGGTACGGTCCCACATAACCCGGGCTGGTGTGTGGAGCCGGTGGAAGACGAACTGGAAGCACGATCGTGGTACGTGCACTCGTCCCTGACCCGACGGTCTGATGACGGTAAACTGTCCGTGAAGATACGCCAGACCCGGGGAGACGCTCGAAAGTGCGACCGTGCCGCGGGCAAGACCCGAGGGTAATTGTGCGATGTCTGTCTGACCTGGTCCTGTTGTGACTAACTCGAGTGGGACGCGCTGCGCAGGCCAGTCGAGATCGATGCGAACTCGAAGTATCTCCGTTTCTGACACCAGTCCTCCGGAAGGCACATGACCCTGTAAAATTATACGCGCCCGGCTGTGTGGGGGACAAGCCGGGAAATCATACCCGCGTCGACGGCCGTCGCTTTGAGCAAATTTTCCGTCGGATAGGACCGTGTCGCCGGGCGTACGTATGATAGGCTATAAGGTGATGATGTGAGATCGCGAAAGGAGTAGCCTGTGCGTGACAAGCCTGCGGTATTCCTGTTGATCACGGTTATTCTTGCGTTCGGTGCGGTGGCGTCTGTCTACGCTGATACGCTGGAAGTCAGATATCTCGAAGGCATGGTCTCCGTCCGGAACCAGAATGTCTGGGTCGCGCTGGATATCGGTGATACTGTCGACGTCGATTCGACAGTGCAGATCGGACCCCAGGGATATCTTGAACTCGCAGATGGTCACACGATTCTCAGACTCTCGCGACCGGGGACCTTCGGGATCGAGCGGCTTCTCGCCGGGCAACCCTCCCGGACCGCGGATACCGTGCTTACGCGTGTTCTCTCGCTGCTTACATCCATGTCCCGTGTCGACACATCTCGAGATCTTGCGGTTGCCGGAACGCGAGCCACCGGTGTCGAAGACGTTGGCGCTCTCGAATGGGCCGGTGGTGCATCGACGCCCGAGTTGATCGAACGCGGTCGTCAGGAACTCGCGGCTGGCAGGATCGCTGATGCGTTCGAGCTGTTCGACGAAGCTGCACTGTACGCGCTTGAGCAGGAAGCGCCACGCGCTGACTTCTATCTCGGTTATGCGCTTTTCCTGCAGGGTGATATGCGCGAAGCGCTGTATTATCTGACGCTCCACGAGCCAACCCGGGAGGAGGACTTCTATGACGAGCACGCCGTAGTCCTCGCGCACACACATCTTGAGCTGTCCGATCCCGAATCCGCGATTGGTCTATTGACCTCTTTCCTGGCAGACGGTGGCGATGCGCATGCCCTGCGCCCCACCGCGCACCTTCTTCTGGGAATGGCACACCGCATGGCCGGCAATATCGCATCCGCCCGGAATGCCTTTCTGCGTGTCGTCGAAACAGCACCCGATGAACCGGAAGCCAGCGCGGCAGTCGAGCTGCTTTCGGAGTTGTAGCTATTACATGTGCAGTCGCGGAACGTCCCGCGACTGCAGCGAGAAATCAGACCTCAACCTCCGGAGAGGTGGCGGTCTGCAGATCAAGATTGTGGTACACGCGAACCAGAAACACTGTCACGAAGGCCAGGAAAACCGAAAAGAGCAGTGTCGACAGAATGGCGCCCAGCACTGGTATGAACACAAGAACGAAGTTCAACAGCATCACCGGCAGGGTCAGTCCGACGATGATAAGGAACGTGACAAACACGGCACCAAAGTTTTTCGAAACGGTCTTGAAACTTCGGCCGATTGCTTTCCCCGGGGAAAAACCGTCCAGCATTACCGAGATAAGCGTGAACATGAGGAAGAACGCCGCAATGAGCCCCGGAAGAATCAGGAGCAATGTTGCGAACATAATGATTACCACGACAAGAATTGTGCCAATGACCAGCGGAATTATTCGCGAAACCAGCCGCTGCCAGCCGTTTATCAGCGTGGCCGGTTCGCCTTTCAGCGCCGTGTCCGCCATTACTACCGTCATGCCATGCGCCAGAAAACTGATAAAGCTGGTGATCAGGTACACAATGAACGCACCGCCAGCTGCTGCGCCGAATCCCATGAGAACCTGTTCCGGGTTCGCAGCGAACTGCTCTCCGGAAAACTGGCTCATCATAGGCGCGGTCGAGCCGACAAAAATAAGGCTCAGAAAGAACGAAAATATCAGAGATGCGAGCATGGGAACGAACAGCAGTGGATTACGTTTGATCGCCGATACACTTTCCCTGAATACCGTAATAATGTTCACAGCCTGCCCCCTTCGAATGAGTAAAAAAATACCTATATATTCATTAATA
>SKKC01000019.1 GCA_007121695.1 Spirochaetales bacterium
CGACGCCCCGAAATCATGGAGCGGAGCGCACGAACCCTGTACGAAATGGTCGAGAAGAATCTGCTGCCCCGCGACATTATGACCCGAAAGGCCTTCGAAAACGCCATTCGAACCATTATGGCGCTCGGTGGAAGTACAAATGCAGTGCTTCACCTGCTCGCGCTCGCTCACGAAGTTGACGTGGAGCTCTCCATCGACGATTTTAACGCCTTCAGCGACACTACACCGATTCTGTGCGACATGAAGCCTGCGGGTACCTACGTCATGGAAGATCTCGATCAGGCTGGTGGTCTCGGAATGGTCATGAAGATGCTGCTCGACAAGGGGCTGCTGCATGGCGACTGCCTGACCGTTACCGGCAAGACAATCGCCGAAAACCTCGAAGACGTCGAGATAAAACTCGATGGACAGGACGTCGTACACAGTTTTGACGAACCGGTGAAGGCGCAGGGTCCGATTGTGATTCTCAAGGGAAATCTTGCTCCCGACGGCGCTGTTCTCAAGACCTGCGGACTGCAGGAGGTCGTTCATACGGGACCCGCCCGCGTGTTCGAGAACGAACAACACGCCATGAAAGAGATCATTTCCGGTTCCATTAAGGCCGGAGACGTCGTGGTGATACGGTACGAAGGGCCTAAAGGCGGGCCCGGAATGCGCGAAATGCTTGCTCCGACAAGCGCAATCGCAGGAGCGGGCCTTCTTCATGACGTAGCGCTCATAACCGACGGGCGCTTCAGCGGGGGAAGTCACGGCATGGTCGTCGGACATGTATCTCCCGAAGCGCAGGAAGGCGGCCCGATCGCGCTGCTTCGCGACGGTGACGTCGTTACCGTCAACAGTCACACCAAGGAACTATCGGTACAACTGTCTGACGACGAGCTCGCGTCGAGACGAAAAGACTGGAAACCGAAAGATCACGGATACACGCGGGGTGTTCTTGCAAAATTTGCGAGACTTGTAAGCTCCGCGAGCACGGGTGCAGTAACCAGCTAGTTTCTGCTACCCTGCGTACATGAAGAACACCCATCCCGGCCGCCTTCGGGTGGCCGCATCCCAGTACTACATCCGTCCCGTTCGCGGTTTCGACGAGTTTGTCGATCAGGTTCGCTCGGTTGTCGCAACGGCTGCCGGCTACGACTCAAAACTCTTCGTACTTCCCGAGTATTTCTCGCTGCAGTTAGCTGCTCTCGACGACCCTCACAGACCGGTATCGGAACTTGTGCGCGGCGTCGCGTACCATCTCCCCCGGTTCACCGAACTGTTTCAGGAGCTATCCGCCAGACACGATATGTACATTGTCGCAGGGACCATTCCAACCGTCGACGATACCGACGACCGTGTTCGGAATGACGCCTACATATTTTCACCTCACGGGAAAATCGGGGTCCAGGGAAAACTTCATATGACTCGTTTTGAACGTGAAGACTGGGACGTCGCGGAACGCAACGAGCTGAAGGTATTCGAAACAGACTTCGGACGAATAGCTGTTGCAATCTGTTACGACGTGGAATTTCCGGAACTGGTACGAGCAATTGCTGACTACGATGTAGATATTCTTTGTGTTCCCAGCAGTACCGATGACAGGCACGGGTTTCTTCGTGTGCGATACTGCGCGCACGCACGTGCGATAGAGAACCAGATGTACGTGATACACTCGCCAACCGTCGGTGGTCTGCCATGGGTTCCTGACGTGTCGCTGAACTACGGCACCGCGGCGATACTTACGCCCTGCGACTATCCATTCGCTCGGGACGGGATTCTCACCGAAGGGGTTCTGAACCAGGATATGATCGCCGTTGGAGAACTGGACCTCGATACTATCGCCCAGAGCAGAACGTTTGGCACCGTGCTGCCGCTGGTTGACGCGCGTCATACACGGTCACTGGTACGCAACACCGAAGTATGCTCGCTCCAATAGGTAGAGATGCGTGCCCCGAAACAACCGATTATGGACATACGGAAACCTGACTCGCACATACAGATTCGCACGACCCGACCTGAGGACCATGACGCGATTGTGGAAGTGTCACATCTGGTCTATCCGCCGACGCTTGCATGGACCTACCGCGAACTCGAGTCTCACCAGAGCGTGTTTCCGGACGGGCAACTCGTTGCCGTGGATACCCGCGATCAGACCATCGTAGGTGCGGCAATGAGTCTCATTGTTCTCTGGGACGACTACGAGATAACCGACGACTATATCGACTTCACCGATAATGGCATGTTCACGAACCATGATCCCGACGGGCGCACGCTCTATGGTGCGGAAGTTTTCGTGCATCCGAAAGCCCGCGGTCAGGGCATTGGCCGAATGCTGTATGAGGCGCGTCGTGAACTGTGCCGGGCCCTGAGACTTCCCCGAATACGTGCTGGTGCGCGTCTTCCGGGGTATCAGTCAAAGGCCGACGTTTTAAGCATACAGGACTACGTATCAGAGGTCATTCGAGGCAGGATATTCGACCCGACACTGTCGTTTCAGCTTCGTAATGGCTTTCACGTGATACAGATCGTGACCGGGTATCTTGCGCCAGACGCGCAAAGCGCGAACTACGCCGCGCTCATTGAATGGATAAACACCGACGTCGCGACGGACGAGGAAATCGAACTCGCCCGAACGAGGTACAACGACTTTCTTTCGGCGTAATGGAAATGGGCACTGGCGGATTTGAACCGCCGACCTCTTGCATGTCAAGCAAGCACTCTAACCAACTGAGCTAAGCGCCCGATAGAAACGGAACAATACGGGAAACTTCCGTTTCAGTCAATACATTTATTCCTTCAGGCAGGCCAGAATTCGCTCGAGCACCTTCTTCCTGTCCAGGGGCTTGACGATGTAGTTTTTCGCACCCAGTAGCAGCGCCTTTTTTACCAGGTCCTGCTTTCCGAGGGCGCTGATCATTACGATCTTCGCATTCGCGTCGAACTCGATAATTTTTTCGAGTGCCGTTACTCCGTCCATTTTCGGCATGGTAATGTCCATGGTCACCAGATCGACATTCGGATACAGCTCTTTGTATTTGTCGAGTCCTTCCTGCCCGTCTCCGGCCGTACCGGCAACCTCAAATCCTTCAGACGTAAGGATCTGACTTATCTGCTTCGTAACAAACATCGAGTCGTCGACCACAAGCACTCGGTAGGCGGACCCGTCTTCCCGGGTGCCCTCTGCTTTTCGTTCGTTAATTGTCGGAAAGTCCTGTTTTGCCTTCATGGTGTTCTACTCCCTACGCCCGTTCCCGGATTGCTACGTTCACTTCCACCCGTCCCTGTGGTACATCCATTGGCACAATCAGTGCTTCGACCCCGGGATCACTGACCTCCATATTGTCGCCCGTGAAGATCGCGGGCGGCG
>SKKC01000144.1 GCA_007121695.1 Spirochaetales bacterium
GACAGCAGCCGGTACATCTCGATCGCGCCGATGGTGTACTGCAGGCCGTGCCCCGGCGACGCGCGCAGGTAGCTGTAGTTGTGCGCGACGCCTTCGTCCATCCAGGGCGTGGAATCCAGCCAGTAATCATGGGTTTCCCGGACGGTCCAGTCGTTGCGCTGGTTGTGGATGTCGCCGATGGTGCGCGCGGCACGCCACAGGCTGAACACGTAGATCAGCTCGCGCACCCGCGGTTGGTCATCGAACAGCCCGCCCGGAATCGGCATTTCTTCGAGATATACGCCCCACCCTTCGCGCCGCGGACCGTAGCTCAGTTTGCGGATCGGATGGTCGCCGACAAGATGTTGTTCCAGGAGCGCATCGAAGCGATGGCCCGGGATCACCGCGTGCAGGTGATCGGGTGACGGGTCGCGGAACTGCACGTGCTCCCAGAAGTTCGGCCCCTGGGGACGCTCGATGAACGGCACGTTGAAGCCCATCTCCTGCCAGTCGTCGGGGATGTAGTCCGGGATCGTGATGATCTCGTACTCATGGATCCAGTCCTTGATGCGTCTATCCACCGCCGCCAGGCGCTCGTGGTATTCCTCGCGCGAGCGCGGCAGTTCGATTTCCGGCAGGTTGCGGTTGCTGTGCTGCTCCAGGTACATGAACGAGCGGGTGCGCTGCAGCTCGCGGTGCGCGAGCCTGAGCATTTCCTCCGAGGTGTAGGGCAGGTACTCGACGTGCCAGACGAACCAGTCGAGCATCTCGTGGCCTACGCCGTTGGGGCTTGTGAAGCTCTCCTCGTTCTCGACCAGCCAGGCGTGGAAGTCACGCACCGCCTGCCCGGCGGCGCGTACGTCGTCGACGAGTTCCGGCTGGTCGCGCTCGACGCGTTCGAGCAGGTCGTCGTACCAGCCGATCGTGCCGTCGGGCGGTACATCGCGGTAGGGATGACCCAGTCCCACGCCGTCCGACTGTGAGAGGTTGTAGATCGCCCTGAACGCAAAGTCGGCTGCGACATCGGTGAGATTCGACTTGGCTCCCGCGAGCGTGCCGGGCACCGCGCGCAGCTGCGTACGCAGCCGCTCGAGGTCGGCGCCACGCGCCGGGACGTCGGTGAACGCAATCTGCTGGATCGGGATCACGTAGAACACCGGGTCGCGCTGCCACGGCTGCGTGACGTGCAGGATGAACTCGGCGCGGTCCATGTGCGAGCGTGCGGCCAGGTATTCCACCTGCTTCGCACGATCCCAGCCGGCCACGCCCATCGTCTCGAGTTGGCGCTGGAAGCGGTCGATCTCTTCGCGCCGACGTTCGATCGCCGCTGTGCTGAAATCGGGGATGCCGTCCGCGTCGGGATCCAGTACGCGCCATCGCGATGGCCAGGACCATTCGAGGAAGTCCTCGAACAGTTCGATCATGTCCTCGTAGGTACCGTCGCCGTCCGGTGGACCGGCGGATGCGGGTGCGCCGGCGAGTCCGAGGGCCAGCGCCGCTGCGGCCCCCCAACAGCTCACAATTCCCGACGTCGGGCGTGGGTTGATTGAAGTGTGCATTTGGGTATCTCCGCCGATGCGTACGGCTGTGCCTGTTGCACGTGCAGGCGCCGTGGATTTGGCACGTGCTTGTCGCTTTTGGACACTGTTGATTGTTCTCCAATCGCACGATGAACGCAATAACGAACAACTGTCGAGGCCTTCTGGAAGCTGTACGGAACACGTCGAATCATCAGCTGTTCGGAAACGCCATAAATCACGAGTTATTGCGTTGCAGCATGACGAAATGGTCAGCCGGCGGAAGCTGACAGCGCGACTGTAAAGCGAACCCGTGTGCGCATGGTCGCCGGCGCATACACGCACCAGCGACGTGCTGTGGTGATATCGCGAGCGCATCCGTGAACCTGGTCTCGAGACCTGGTTTCATCCTTCGGTGCTGGTGGCGCGAAAGGCCGAGCAGGACGGCGACCAGCTTCACGACTGGTCTGCGTGTCCGTGCTTCAGTGACGCGATCCGGATTGCCCCGGGATTTCCGCCTTCCTGCGTGCTGAGTGGCGCAGCGGCTCCCGTTCCGGATCCGGCCGGAGCCCGGACAACCATGGGAACCTCGGCGTGGCCTCCGAACATGTACCGCATCTTCGCGGCCTGGTTACCAAGCTGATCCATACCGATAGAAATGAAGTCGCTGAACTGTATTTCGGCTATGGGCCGGGAACCGGTTACGGCAGCCCCTGCAGCCGCTCCGATGATAGCCGCTTCGCTGATCGGTGTATCGCGGACCCGATCCGGTCCGAACTCGTCTATCATGCCGACGCTGACGCCGAAAGCGCCTCCGTACACGCCAATGTCCTCTCCAAAAAAGAACACCGACTCGTCGCGTCGCATCTCTTCACTCATTGCTTCCCGAATTGCTTCGGCGTAGGTTATTTCTCTCATAGCGTTTCAATCCTCTTTTCAGTGAGACGGCGCGTATACATCGTCCAGTATGTTGTCCACCGACGGATCGGGGCTGCTTTCGGCGAACTTTACCGCGTCTTCAATGTCCTGCTTGCACTGCGCTTCGACCTCGTCGAGCTCTTTCGCGGTAAACTGCCCGGTCTTCTCGAGCACCTCCCGCATGCGGGGAATCGGATCGCGTTCCTTCCATTCGGCAATTTCTTCCTTCGTTCGGTACTTGTTCGCATCGCTTTTGGAGTGCCCCATGAACCGATACGTGTCCGCGACGATAAAATACGGTCCGGTTTTCAACGCGTGTTTTTTCGCCTTCCTGACCGCTTCGTAGACTGCAAACACGTCGTTTCCGTCCACGGTGACGCCTGGAATACCGTAGGCTTTGGCGCGCACGGATAAATCTTCAATGTTCATGCTTTTCTTCGCACTGAACGACATTCCGTACTTGTTGTTCTCACAAATGTAGATGACCGGAAGTCCCCAGATCGATGCCATATTCACCGACTCGTGAAAGGTCCCTTCGTTCAGGGCACCGTCACCAAAGAAACAGACGACCACACGACCTTCGTTCCTGAGTTTGAGCGTGATGCCTGCACCGGTGGCGATGGGAATACCTCCACCCACGATGCCGTTGGCACCGAGGTTTCCCCGGGTGAGATCGGCTATATGCATGCTTCCGCCCTTCCCCCGACAATATCCGGTCTCTTTACCGAGTAGTTCAGCCATCATCCTGTTCAGGTCGATTCCCTTCCCTATGGTATGACCGTGGCCGCGGTGAGTGCTCGTCATGAGGTCCTGGTCGTCAAGATTTGCAAGCGCACCAATTGCAGTCGCTTCCTCGCCGCTGTACAGGTGGGTCGTTCCGTGAACCATGCCGCGTGAAAAAAAGTAGGCCACCTTGTCTTCAAAGGCCCGCACGTGATTCATCTTCCGGTACATGTCCAGCAACTGTTCTCTGGAAAGTGAGCTGGCTGTTTTCAGCGCCTGTGCTTTCTGAGTTTCCGACATTTCTGCCATCGAATTTCTCCTTTCTGATCTTTTGTGCATCGCAAAATTGTTACAAACGTTCTATTAAAACGAACGTCCGCGCATCTCTTGTAACAAAGAATATGGTGAAAACGGCTCCTCGTCAACGATATGACAGGCGATGAGTAAACATTTCGCTTGACAGATGAATATTTCCACCCCACTATCCAGGTAAGTAACGAATGTGAATGTCTTACTCACATATGTGAATAGAAATGGAAGAAGCACGACTTGAGCTACTGGGTCAGGTAGCGGTCTGGTATTACGAAGATAATCTCGATCAGGCCGAGATAGCATCGCGCATCGGCAAGTCGCGCTCAATGATTTCAAAGATGTTAAACGAAGTACGTGAACTGGGATTCGTAGAAACTCGAGTACATTATCCGCTGCGTCGGGACAGCAACCTGGAGGAACGTCTGTGCGAGACGTTCGGCCTCGAACAGGCGTGGGTCCTTGCGCGACAGCGGTTCGACAACACCGAGGATTCTACCCTGCGCCTCGTGGGTAAACTCGCGGCGAAGTGTCTGCAGTCACGTCTCTTCGAAGGTATCCGCATCGGGCTCAGCTGGGGAATGGCGGTCGAAGAACTGGTCAGGGCCATGCCGCGTATCGAACTCCGCGAGGCCGAGGTCGTGCAGATTATTGGATCTATAAGCTACGGGGGAAGCCCGTCTGACGGCTCGGAACTGGTGCGATCGCTGTCGGGGAAGCTCAATGCGAATTACCGCTTCCTGCCCGCGCCTCTGATAGTAAACTCGCACACTGCGGCGCGCAGCCTGCTCGACCAGCAGACGATTCGGGAAACGCTCAACATTGCGAGGCAGGTGGACGTGGCCGTTGTCGGTATCGGAACAACACACCCAAGCCTGTCAACGCTGCTCACCTCTGGATACATTAGCCAGAATGATCTCGATCATCTGTCGGCGCACGGTGCGGTTGGCGATGTGCTGTCACGAAGCATAGACCGCTGGGGGCGCGAGATAGAGGGCGGCTTCAACGAACTGACAATTGGACTGGAACTGGACGCGCTGCACTCGATCCCTTCGGTTATCGGGCTCGCCGGACACGAGCTGAAAGCCGAAGCCGTGCTTGCATCACTCCGTGGTCAGTACATAGATACTCTTGTCATCGACTATCAGACAGCAACGACGGTGCTGTCTCTGCACGAAGAAGCAAAACCGTCGGACACGCAGGAGCTCGGCGCATGAACGACATTACTTCCATCCTGCTTGCCCTCGGGCTCGTATGGATCATTAACCTCACGCTCTCGGGTTTTCAGACCAAGCGCTTCCACCAGCGCGTGATTCAGCTGCGCAAGCACGGACGCTACACCGCAGTCGGGCAGTCCGGCACCAACATCAAACTGAAGCAGTATGTGGTCCTGGTCGTCGACACGGACGAAGACGACGGGGTCGAAAAAGTGATCATTGCCGAGCGGCTCTCGGGCGTGACTGTCTTTGCAAACCTGAAACCGGTACCCGAACTGGTCGGACGTACGCTTGCCGAGATCGAAGACGGGGATCGCCCGGCGTCAGTTTCCGAGAAGACATGGTCCGCAGCGCAAAGCTCGGTCGGGTTTATTCGGAACGCGCAGAAGCACGACACTGAGTCGGACGACGAATCAGAGTTTGCAGATGACACTGATGCTGCAGACGAAACTGAGATCGACCTGAAACCACTCCGCCTCGCGGCGGGGGATCAGGAAACACAGGGTAGATAGCCCCGGTACCCGGGGGATTCGCGCGGGTACATACACGAATTCGGACCACTGGTTCCTGACGAAACAAGGATCGACAGGGAGCTGTGTGCCGAACATACCGAAGACAGGAGGTATGCATGGAAACTTTAGCAAATCTTGCTGAAGGTTTTATCGGCCTGTTCCAGGAAGGTGGCAACACATTCATGGGACTGGTTACAGGCATCGTTCCGCTTCTGGTTGTTCTGATGACGGCGGTAAATGCCCTCATCACCATGATCGGATCGGATCGAATCGACAGGGTCGGCGAATGGGCCGGTCGCAGCGGCTTGCTCTTCTATCCAATCCGCTACGTGGTACTCCCGTTCCTGGCGGTGTTCTTTCTGACCAACCCGATGGCGTACACCATGGGCCGCTTCCTTCCGGAACGCCTGAAGCCCGCGTTTTACGACTCGGCGGTCAGTTTTGTTCACCCGCCCCTCGGTCTTTTCCCGCACATTAACCCCGGAGAAATCTTCGTCTGGGCGGGAATTGCCGCAGGAATCACCGAACTCGGTCTTGGTCTGGGAGCCCTCGCGATACGGTACTTCGTCGTGGGTCTCATCGTCATCTTTATTCGCGGTATCGTGACCGAATGGATCAGCGGAGTCATGTTCGGTCGCCGCGCGAAAGCCACACAGGGGGGTTGACGTATGGCTAAAGGAATTACTGGCTTTCTTGAAGTAATTGGCCGCAAGGTCGGTGTCGTTGTCAGTGCCCTGTATCAGGCAGGTCGCAACAGCATTGATCAGATCATCAAGAATATTCTTCCGTTCATGGCCTTCATAAGCCTTATCATCGGTATTATTCTTGCCACAAACGTAGGTGACTGGATCGCCAGCGGACTGACCGGGCTCGCCGACAACATTGTCGGGCTTCTGGTTCTGTCGCTGATCGTTGGTTTTCCCATCCTTTCTCCCCTGCTCGGACCTGGTGCTGTCATTGCGCAGATCATCGGTACCCTCATTGGTGTCGAGATCGGCCGTGGCAACATACCTCCCCAGTGGGCGCTCCCGGCGCTGTTCGCAATTAACCCCCAGGTTGGTTGTGACTTTATTCCGGTTGGCCTGAGCCTTGGTGAAGCAGAACCGGAGACAGTTGAAGTGGGTGTACCCGCGATTCTGTTCTCCCGGTTTGTGACCGGTCCGCTGGCTGTTGTTATTGCCTGGCTGTTCAGCGCAGGACTCTACAGCTAAGAGACATTCTTCGACATCCCGCCGGCAGGAACGCCGGCGGGATTCGGTTTGTACGGAACGAATCGCATAACAAGCAAAGGAAGTGTGCTATGGCAATGTGGGACAAAGTAAAGAAGGCCCTCGTCGGCGAAGCGCCGAAAGAGGAGCCAAAGAAGAAAGAAACAACGGCGAAACCGGCTGCGACTGAGGCAGCATGGGGTGGCGGTTCAGCGACTTCGGATACACCAGCGAGCGCTGCAGACGCAAACACGGGCGGGTCCGGAAACTACAAACGGGTAAAGGTTTCCGCGAGCGGCAAAGGCTGGGGTGGACCGCTGATTATCGAACCGAAGCCAGGCAAGGACCTGATCTACTCGGTCACCGGCGGCGGCATACATCCGATTGCGCAGAAAATTGCTGATCTTTCCGGAGGACGGGCTTTCGACGGGTTTAATTCGAGCGCCGGATTCGACGAGATCGCGTGTGCAGTCATTGACTGCGGTGGCACGGCCCGCGTTGGCGTGTATCCCATGAAAAAGGTCCCGACGATAGATATTTATCCGACGAGCCCATCCGGTCCACTCGCGAAGTTCATTACTGAAGATATTTTTGTCTCGGGCGTAAAGATCGAAACGATAGAACTGGCAGACTGATTCTGCCCAAGACACAGGAATCATTTGTTCTCGTCGGTGCCCACGAACAGGGGCACCACGTCATAAAAACAGAAACACGAACGCAGGAAACATACATGGAAAAATACAGAGCTGAGGTAGTCTCGCTCGGTGAGTTCGCCGGTGAGTTCATAGCCGAACAGATTATGGTTTTTTTCGGCACCAATGCTCCCGATGAACTGAAGGAACACTCGATTGTTCACGACCACGGAGAACTCGCTTCACCGGTCGCAGCGGGCGACACGATCACCATAGGCGGCGAATCGTTTACGGTTCACGCGGTCGGAACGGTTGCAAACGAAAATCTCAGGAATCTCGGTCATTTTGTGCTGAAATTTAACGGCCTGACTGAACCTGAAATGGACGGAGACATCTGCGTCGACGCAAAAGCACTCCCTCCGATTGGACCGGGAACCATCGTAACAATAGAAGGATAAAGCAATGTTTATTACAGAAGCACTCAACGAGCGTGAACGCTCCCCTCTCGGCCCGGTAAAGGTAGCTGTTATTGGTGCGGGACAAATGGGTGAAGGTTTAATCGCACAGATGGAAATTATGCAGGGGCTAAGCCCTGCGGCAGTATGCGACGTTCGCCCCGGGCGGGCGAAGGAAGTTCTTGAAAGCGCCCGTGTAAGCGCACCAATTGTCGAAACTGACGACCCGTCAGTCGCGGCCCAGGCGCTGCGGGACGGTAAGCGGGTCGCAACGACCCGGGCGCAGGCAGTGTTCGCAGCAGAACCTGTAGAGATTGTGGTGGAGGCGACGGGTGTGCCTGAAGTGGGCGCCTACGTGGCCTATCATGCCCTGCTTGCCCGGAAACATGTACTACAGATGAACGTCGAAACCGACGCGACCGTTGGCTACATACTGCGCAAGACTGCCCGGGCTGCTGGAGTCGTATACACGCTCACAGCGGGTGATGAACCGGGAACGACCATGGAGCTGTATGACTTCGCGGTTGGTCTCGGATTCCAGGTCGTCAGCGCGGGGAAAGGCAAGAACAACCCCCTGAACCGGCACGGAAACCCCGAAACCGAAGCGGAACGCGCCAAACAGCAGATGATGAACCCGAAAATGCTCGCGAGCTTCGTGGACGGCACGAAAACCATGGTCGAAATGACTTCGCTCGGAAACGCCATCGGCTTCCCGCCGGACGTCCGTGGCATGCATGGTCCAGAGGCAACACCGAAAACGATTCAGAATGTGTTTGTGCCGAAAGAAGCAGGCGGTGTCCTGTCTCGCCCCGGCGTGGTCGATTACGGCCTGGGTATTGCTCCCGGTGTCTTTGTCGTCATTACGGCCGAGCATCCCAAGCTGCTTCGTGATCTTACCTATCTCGGCCTCGGAGACGGCCCGTATTATGCGCTATACCGTCCCTACCACCTGACGAGTCTTGAAACGCCGATTTCAATTGCGCGTGCGGTGCTTCACGGGCAGACGACCATCGCGACCGACATACCTCCTGTCTGCGAAACCGTGGCCTACGCAAAAAAGAACCTGAAGGCTGGCGAATCCATCGATTCACTCGGCGGGTTCACGGTATATGGCATGATCGAACACGCTGACACAGCCCGGAACGAATCGCTATTGCCTCTGGGACTGGCGCCCGGTGCAGTACTGAAGCGCGACGTCGCCATCGACACGCCGGTCACCTACGATGACGTGGAGCTGAACCCGGACAGTTACATTGTCCAGCTCCGTCGAATGCAGGATACCCTCATTAAGGAGCTCGGGTCATGAAAGAAACCACCCTTACGGTAAAACACAAGGTCGGGCTACACGCCCGACCCGCCGCGAAATTCGTGAAGACGGCAAAGCAGTTTGACAGCGATATACAGATAACCAATATCACCCGTGGCGGTGACCAGGTGAGCGCGAAAAGCCTTGTCAGCCTGGTAAAGATAGCCGTGGCCTGCGGCCACCAGGTTCATATTACCGCCGACGGAGGCGACGAAGACCAGGCAATCGCTGCGCTGACTGAGTTCATCGAAAAGACGCTGGAGGAACAGCCGTGAAGCGCCTGCAGGGCATAGCAGCGAGTAATGGAATCGCGATCGGCCCTGCCTTCCTCTATCGTGTCGAATTGCCGGATCTTCCGGTAGCGAGCGATGTCGACGCAGCAGCTGAACTGGAGCGGTTCGAGCAGAGCGTCAGCGCAGTCCGCGCTCACCTGGATGCGATCGAGGAACGCAAACGCGGACAACTCCACGCCGATAACTTCGAGATTCTCGAAGTGCAGAAAGAACTTCTCGCCGACGAGGAGTACGGCGGTCAGATACGGAACCGCATCGAGCACAAGGGTTTGAACGCCGAGGCAGCTGTTCACGAAGTGACAGAGATTGTAGTCGCAGAGTTCTCGGCGCTCGAGGACGAGTACTTCAGACAACGGGCAGCCGACGTTGCAGATCTCGGCAGCCGGTTATTGCGTAATCTCATGGGTATCGCCGATGTCGACCTGAGCGGGCTGTCTGAACCGGTCGTGCTTATGGCTCATGATCTGTCTCCCTCTGACACGATAGGGCTTGAGGCAGACAAAGTTGTCGCGATGTGTACGGAAGTCGGCAGCGCGACCTCGCACACGGCAATCGTTGCCCGCAGCATGGGGATTCCTGCGCTCGTCGGTGTTGGTACCATCGATGTTTCCGACGGGGCGACAGTGATTCTCGACGGAAACGAAGGCCTGTGTATTGCAGATCCCGACGAATCGACCCTGCAGGAGTACCGGTCAAGGAAAGAACACGACGAAGAACGTCGCGAGAAACTCCTGCGCATGGCCGACAAACCGGCGAGAACTCCTGACGGTGTACACGTGCATTGTGTCGCCAATGTCGGAGGGCTTGAATCCGCCCGATCGGCAGCGAAGCGGGGAGCCGACGGAATAGGACTGCTTCGGAGCGAGTTCCTGTTTCTCGAGCGATCCACCCTTCCGGACGAGGACGAACAGTACGCGGCGTACACCGGAATAGCAGACTGTCTTCCCGGCACCCATGTGGTTGTTCGCACCCTCGACGTCGGAGGCGACAAACCTGTCCCTGCGATCAGGATTCCGAAAGAAGAAAACCCTTTTCTCGGACACCGGGCCATTCGTCTGACGCTGGAACAGGACTCGCTGTTCTTTCCTCAGATTCGTGCCCTGCTTCGCAGTGCGGCAGACCGCGACATACAGATAATGATTCCGTTTGTCAGCACGCTGTCCGAGCTGCGGGAAGCCAGAGAGAAGATCCTTCAGATACACGAGTCCATGAAGGCCGAAGAAATTCCTGTATGCGATACACCAAAAATAGGCATTATGGTTGAGATTCCCAGTGCCGCAATAATGGCTGACGTCTTCGCCCGCGAGGCAGACTTCTTCAGCATAGGAACGAACGACCTGTGTCAGTACACCATGGCTGCAGACAGAACGAATGCCAAAGTCGCGGATCGTGCCGACTTTCTTGATCCTGCTGTTCTGCGTCTGATCAAACGAAGCATCGATGCGGCTGATACGGCTGGCATACCAGTCGCGATGTGCGGCGAAATGGCGGGCTCAGTGATCGCGACACCTCTGCTTCTCGGTATGGGACTGAAAGAGTTCAGCATGTCAGCGTCACAGCTTCCCGAAGTAAAGGATGCCATTCGCCAGCTGAACTCGTCGGAATGCCGTCCGCTTGTCGAAGCGTGCCTCGATTGCGACACGGCTTCACAGGTCCGCGGTATTCTTCAGGATTTCCTCGAGTCGCGCCTCAGGCGTTCATAGCTTGCCTCGAGATCAATAACAGGCCGCGGGTAGCGGCCTGTATCTTCTGTCGACAGCCACGGTCGGTGTCGGTGCTGACTGCTCAGATGAGCGAGTTCGGGAATCCACAGGGATATAAACTCGGCGTTCCGGTCGTAGCGCTCACCCTGGACTACCACATCGAAATACCGGTCGCGTGGATCGCACCCGACACGGCTGTTGTACGCCCAGTTCCCCCAGTTACTCGACACGTCGTAATCGAGAAGATGCGCTTCAAACCACTGTGCGCCGTAGCGCCAGTCGATATTCAGATTGTTGGAAAGGAAGCTCGCGCAATTCTGCCGGATACGATTCGACATGTAGCCGGTTTCAACGAGTTCTCGCATTCCTGCGTCGACGAAGGGTACTCCAGTACGTCCCTGCTTCCACGCTTCGAACGCATCCGGGTCAAAACTCCAGGATCGTTTTTTACTGAACGGCCCGTCCAAACGAAAACTGCGACGGCCGTGTTTCATCATCTGACATAGATAGAAGTCGCGCCAGAGCAACTCGAACACCAGCCAGTATGTCGATTCGTTGCGTACACGCGTCTGTTCGTACCGCTTCACCTCGGAGTACACGCTCCGTGCGCTGAGAGCACCGATCGCAAGCCACGGAGAAAGTTTCGAAGAGTATTCCGTACCCACCAGACCGTTGCGGGTTTCCTTGTACCGTTCGATGTTTCCGGTATCCCAGAGATAGGATCGAACCCGTTCACGGGCGGCTGACTCCCCGCCTTCAAACGGAAACGCTGTCCGGTCGCAGGTTGCGGCCCGACCGGCAGTCTCCACGAACCAGGACGGAATCGCAGCAGGGCTCGACGTGCCTTCTGTACAATTGACGGAACCTGTTCGATTCAGTGATTGAGGAGGAGGCAGCGGGTCACGGACACTGAAGTCACGCTCGATGTGCTTCCGGAACGGCGTAAACACGTCAGGCACACCTGAAATATTCCACGGGAGATCGTCGGGGTGTACCAGAGGCGCTCCAGGGTATCTGTGCACCGGTATTCCGAGTAACCGTGCAATACGTTCTACAGCGTCGGCTTCAGATTCTTCCTCCGTACCTGCTTCTTCGTGGAAAAATACTGCGTCTATTCGCTCACTGCGAATGACCTGTTGCATGGCTTCCGACAGATCTGCGTCAGTAACTCGCAGATCGCCTCTTCGGCCAGACAGACCGATTCGCAGATCAACCAGAGCCTGAACGAGAAATCTCGCACGTTTCGGGGTCAGCCGGGGAATATCTGTATACCCGGTCTGTGTGTAGCGCGACGAAATATGGTACATACAGACCACGCGAGCGCACGTCTCGCTTGCTCTGTATAAGGGTTCGTTATCGTGTATACGCAGGTCATTCCTGAACCAGACAAGCCCGCATGCGTATTTTCTGCTC
>SKKC01000447.1 GCA_007121695.1 Spirochaetales bacterium
AAGGGTAATTGCGCGTGTCTGTTGACACATCTTCAGGCTATCTGATAGCCTACCCATCCTTTCAGTGTTCTGGTGTGCATGCGGTTTTCGAGGGAATACCTGTGTTCCTGGAATGCTATTAAGTACAATGTGTGGATGCAGGGCAGCGCCGTGGCGTCTTCCCTGATCTGGAAACACCAATTTATCAAGAACGTTTCAGACACTTCGAGAAGGAGGGAACGTCATGGCGAAAGCAAAGTTCGAGAGGAGCAAGCCTCATATTAACGTCGGAACCATCGGTCACGTCGACCATGGAAAGACGACTCTGACCGCGGCAATTACCATGCTGAGCAGCAAGGTTACCGGCAGCGGAAAGATCATGAAGTATGAGGATATCGACAACGCACCTGAAGAAAAGGCGCGTGGTATCACCATTAACACCCGTCACGTCGAGTACGAGTCCGCGAATCGGCACTATGCTCACGTTGACTGCCCCGGTCACGCGGACTATGTCAAGAACATGATCACCGGTGCGGCGCAGATGGACGGTGCGGTTCTCGTTGTAAGTGCGACTGACGGTCCTATGGCACAGACCAAGGAGCATGTCCTGCTCGCGCGTCAGGTCGGCGTGCCTGCCCTGATCGTTTTTATTAACAAGACCGACCAGGTCGACGACGAAGAGCTGATTGACCTCGTAGAGGAAGAGATTCGGGATCTGCTTTCCAGCTATGACTTCCCGGGGGACGATGTTCCTGTTATTCGCGGAAGCGCGTTTGAGGCAATGGAAAACCCGGAAGACGAAGGCAAAACAAAGTGTATCGGCGATCTGCTCGAGGCCATGGACACCTACTTTCCGCTTCCCGAGCGCGACGTCGATAAGGACTTCCTTATGCCTATCGAAGACGTGTTCTCTATACAGGGACGTGGTACGGTTGTAACCGGTCGTATCGAGCGCGGAATCGTTAAGGTGAACGACAAGGTGCAGATTATCGGTATTCGGGATACGTCCGAGACGACCGTTACCGGTGTTGAGATGTTCAACAAGCTTCTCGATCAGGGCGAGGCTGGCGATAACATTGGTGCGCTGCTTCGTGGGGTGGAGAAAAATGCGGTCGAGCGTGGTCAGGTTCTTGCCAAGCCGGGCAGCATTACGCCACACAAGAAGTTCAAGGGAACTATCTACTGCCTGAGTAAGGAAGAGGGTGGCCGACACAGTCCGTTCTTTACCGGCTATCGTCCGCAGTTCTATTTCCGTACGACCGATATTACCGGTACCGTTTCGCTCCCATCGGGAAAAGAGATGGTTATGCCGGGCGATAACACGGAGATTGACGCTGAGTTGATTCACCCGATCGCTATGGATAAGGTGCTTCGCTTCGCCATCCGGGAAGGTGGTCGTACCGTTGCCAGTGGACAGGTCACCGAAATCGTCGAGTAAACTAGTTTTATATGTCGCCCCCTGGTGCTCAGCTCCAGGGGGCATCGTGCCTTAGACAACTGGTCCGTGGTGGGTCGTTCCGCGAGCCGCGCAACGCAGACGCAGTTGTCTTGGGGACGATTTTATTTTCTTGTACGGAACTGCGTTCTGCAGGACCGGATTTTTCGTTGTAGAGTCAGGTGGAGGAAACATGCCGCAGGCCAAAATCAGAGTTCGCCTTCGTGGTTTTGATATAGAACTTATAGATCAGAGCGCGCGTTCGATCGTGCAGACTGTGCAGAAGTCAGGATCGAAGGTGTCTGGTCCGATTCCGCTGCCCACGAGAACGAACAAATTTACTGTGCTTCGAAGTCCACACGTAAATAAAAAGTCTCGCGAGCAGTTTGAGATGCGGACGCATAAACGGCTTATCGACATTATAGAGCCGAGCAGTCAGGTAATGGATGCGCTCATGAAGCTTGAGCTCCCTGCGGGCGTCGATGTAGAGATCAAGCAGTAAGTCTGCAGTCGTTTTTTCGTTTTATATATAGGGGTCAGCTATGGTTGGTTTGATTGGAAAAAAACTTGGTATGACGCAGGTGTTTGACTCTACCGGGGTTGTCACGCCCGTAACCGTTATACAGGTCGAGCCGAACACCGTCCTTGGGCAGAAGACAGTCGAGAAAGACGGCTACGAGGCATTTGTAATTGCGGGTGGCGACATGGTGGCCGAGAAACGCGTGTCGAAGCCGGTTCGCGGGCAGTTCGGCGATGGCGTGCCTCGTGCGTGCATACGGGAGTTTCGCGGAGCGCATGAGGGAATTGAAGTCGGCGCAGAGCTCACTGTTTCCATGTTTGCTGAGACCGGTTTTGTAGATGTCGTTGCGACATCAAAAGGGAAAGGTTTTCAGGGCGTAATGAAGCGGCACAATTTCGGCGGTGGTCGCGCGACGCATGGTTCGAAGTTTCATCGTGCAAACGGATCGACCGGTATGGCTGCGACTCCTTCACGAGTGCATAAAGGCACAAAAATGGCCGGGAGAATGGGTCACGAGCGTAGCACGATGCAGAATCTTCGCGTTGTGCGAATAGACGAGGAAAAACAGGTTGTGCTTGTGAAGGGGGCGGTGCCAGGACCGAAAGGCGGTATGGTGATCGTATCACAGGCCAAAAAGAGAAACGGCTGAGGTGCCAGTAATGAAGCGCGCAGTATTATCACAGAATGGTTCTGAAACAAAACAAATAGACGCGTCTGATTACGTATTCGGGTGCGTGGTTAGCGAGGGCTCCATTTATCACGCCATACGGAACGAGCTTGCAAACATGCGGGTCGGTACGGCGAAGGTGAAAACCCGGGGTGAAGTTGCCGGGACTGGTAAGAAACCGTGGCGACAGAAGGGTACGGGGCGTGCGCGGGCAGGTACATTTCAAAGCCCGGTGCGAGTTGGCGGTGGTGTAGCGTTTGGGCCGCAGCCCCGCGATTACAGTTACCGCATGCCAAAAAAGATCAAGCGTCTTGCGATGCGCAGTATACTCAGTAAGAAGCTGGCGGAAGACGCACTCCTCTTCGTAGAGGATGTGTCGGCTCCGGCGGGTAAGACTCGCGAGCTTATCGGCAGCCTCGGTTCGAATGTGGACACTCATCGTACAGTACTCGTGATCAAGGGAGACGACACGCTGGTTAAGCGCGCCGGTCGCAATATTGCGTGGCTAAAGGTTCTGTCTCACGACAAACTTCGTGCAAACGACCTGTTTTACGCGCGGCGTGTGCTTGTAACCGAGTCAGCTGCGGAAGCATTGCAAGAACAGTACGCGGCCTCGAAATCCGGAGGAGCAGAATGAGAGCTGATGCAGTAATTATCGAGCCAGTCATGAGCGAAAAGACTACCGTCCTCAGGGAGCAGGGTA
>SKKC01000045.1 GCA_007121695.1 Spirochaetales bacterium
ATTTCCTCGTCCGGAACGAGCCTTCCCTGCTCGAAATCGACGAGGAACATGCGTCCAGGCTGCAGCCGGCCCTTGCTGACGACCGTCGACGGGTCGACGGGTAATACACCGACCTCGCTTGCCATAATGACCCGGTCGTCCTCGGTAACGTAGTACCGGCTCGGCCGAAGACCGTTCCGGTCGAGTACCGCCCCGATCACGTTGCCGTCGGTGAAGGCGATAGACGCCGGACCGTCCCAGGGTTCCATGAAGGTCGAAAAATACTCGTACATGGCCTTGCCGTGGTTCGGCATTAACCCGTGATTCTGCCAGGCCTCAGGAATCATCATCATGACTGCTTCGGCCAGCGAAAAGCCGGATAGAAGCAGAAGCTCGAGCACGTTGTCAAAGGTACCCGAATCGCTGAGATCCGGTTCGATAATCGGGAACGCCTTCTTGAGGCTGTCTCCGAACAGAGGGCTTGCAAGCACTCCCTCGCGGGCCTTCATTTTGTTTACGTTGCCGCGCAGAGTGTTTATTTCGCCGTTGTGGCTCATGAAGCGAAGCGGCTGCGCCCGGTCCCAGCTTGGAAAGGTGTTGGTCGAAAATCTGGAATGAACCAGCGCGAGGTGCGTTTCGTAGTCCGGGTCGGCCAGATCGGTGAAGTAATCGAACAGCTGCTCCGGCATGAGCATGCCCTTGTACACCATGACACGGGTCGAGAGGCTGCAGATATAAAAGAAATGGTCCGGGTCGTGCTCGCCCGCACGGATAGACGACTGTCCGTGCTTGCGAATAAGGAAGAGACTGCGCTCGAACGCGTCGTCCGCTACCCCGTCGCCTGCCGCGATAAAGATCTGCTCCATGACCGGTTCGCTCGCGAGGGCCGTCGGGCCTATCATGGAGTTGTCGACCGGAACCCGTCGCCAGCCGATAACCTGCTGCCCTTCGGCGACCACAATGGTTTCGAAGGCTTTTTTGCACGCGTCGCGCTGTGAATCGTCGGTCGGCAGAAAGACAACCCCAGCCGAAAACTTACCCGGTTCAGGAAGCGAGCGTCCGAACTCTTTCAGAACGACTTTTTCGAAGAATTTTTCCGGGAGAACCGTCAGAACCCCAGCCCCGTCTCCGGAGTTTTTATCGCTGCCCACCGCGCCGCGATGGGTCATGTTAATCAGAAGCTCTTTCGCATCCTCGACAATACTGTGACTCGCCTGTTTTTTGATGTGGGCTACGAAGCCCACACCACACGCGTCGTGTTCGTAATCGGGACGGTAGAGCCCCTGCGCCGTTGGTCTTTTCTTTTTGGTATTCACTGCATAATTAATACATATATATTCATAAAAAGGCAATATATATACGGAAACCAACGGCTTTTTGTGAAAATGATGTATGCGACTATTCCGCGGCAGGCTCCGATCCGGCCGACAGCAGGATGGACGTGATTTCGTCCGCCTGGCTGTTTTCCCGGGCTCGGTCTATTGCGCGTTGTCCGGCATCGTTCACCGCGTTCACCGGCGCCCCGGCGGTCAGAAGCAGCCTCACGACCGACGGCGAGGCCTGTGCGGCACCGAGGTGCAGAACCGTGTTCCCGCCACGGTCACGAGTCCAGGTCGCAGCGTCCGCGATCAGCAGTCTGCGGACCGTCTCTTCACGGTTTCCGAGTACGGCAAGCATGAGTATGGTCTGTCCGTCGCTGTTCACGACCGAAGTGTCGGCACCGGCTGACAGGAGCAGACGGAAACTCTCTTCATAGCCCGACAGTGCCGAAATCATGAGCGCGGTATTTCCGTTCTGATCGCGCGCATCTATGGGTACATTGTACCGGGTCAGCATGCGAACGACCGTTTCATGTTCCACGCCCGCAAGCAGCAGCGTCTGATTGGTGCGATTACGCACGCCCGCGTTCATGCCCGACGAAAGAAACACCTCGAGAACGTCGACGTTCGCCCGCCCGGCGGCGGTAAACGCCGCGTTCGTTACCTGGGCGGTTCCGGGGTTGAAGCGAGCGCCCGCGTTGCGAAGCACCACCGCCGTCTCGTTCAGACCGCGTGCACGTTCGGCGCTGCGTACAAGCGCGACCGACAGCGCCGTACGGCCGTCGGACGTTTCCACGTTCGCATCTGCCCCGGCTTCGAGGAGCACGCGGACAATGTCGGTCCGGTCGGCCGCCGACGCGCGGATCATGGGCGTCAGGCCTTCGCGGTCGGTCTGGTTCGGGTTCGCCCCGGCGGCGAGCAGCGTACGCACGAGCTGGGCGTTTCCCGAGTCCGACGCGTAAAAGATCGGCGTGCGCCCGCTTCCGTCGGGCCGGTTCGGGTCCGCACCCGAGGCAAGAAGATATTCGGTGGTATCGATACGACCGCCTTCGAGGGCGAGATGCAGCAGACTCCGCCCGGCGTTGTCGACACGGGACAGATCCGCGCCCTCCCGCTCCAGTAGCTGCAGCATGGGCAGGCCTCCGGCCTGAGCGGCGGCCATAGCGGGTGTGCGACCGTCGTTATCCACGATCTCGACCTGCGCGCCGGCGCGCAGCAGCTCGTCTGCGACCGCGATATTCGTCTGACCGGCCGCGTAGTGAAGCGCTGTACGGCCGCGTGAGTCGCGTATGCGCGGATCCGCACCGACACTCAGCAGGTACTGCACCGCGGGAACAAACCCTCCCTCCGCAGAAACCATAAGAAGCGTGCGCCCGTCGCGCTGTATCTCGTTGACGTTGCCACCGTCCTCGACAAACTCCTGCAGGGCGGAGACGTCTCCACGTCGCGCTGCGCGGACCTCGCTTGACGCGCAGGCAACAAGCACGCTTGCAGCGACAAGACAGAGCAAAGCAATCCTCACATACGAAACACGCCGGTGCACCGGCTTCTGAACAATACGCATACTCAACCACTCCTTTGGTGTCGACCCCTACGGACTATACCGCGCGACCGTTCAATCTACAATATGTCTATTCATCCGGCTGGCGGTGTCGCACCGGGTCTGATATACTCTCGACCTGACCGGGCTGTGCCGGAATACGAGGTTCGAACAAATACACCATGGAAGAACACGGCGACGAACTACAGAAACAGCTGGCTGCCATTCCCTCGTGGGGCGCGGTCAGCTTCAAGCCGAACCTGCTTTCCAGTCTCCGGGCCATCCTGCAAGCAGAGGAGCAGGTGGAAAACCTTGTAGAGGGGTTCTGGCGGGGAATCAGGCTGTCCGGAACGGGCAGCGGGGTCGCCGGAATCCTGTGCCTCACCGATCGTCGCGTCATGTTCGTGTCGAACGCGGGCGCGCAGTCGCAGCCGGAAATACTCGAGTTCGTGGACCTGCTGTC
>SKKC01000429.1 GCA_007121695.1 Spirochaetales bacterium
CTTTTTTTTCTCGGGCGGCGTGCATGACACGAACGCTTGATCGTTTGACTATTCGCAGCTTTATTCCCGTCTTCTGCATTGCGCTTCTGTTTTTCGTGATGATTCTCCAACTCGTTGATCTGTTCGAACACATAGTTACGTATCTGAACAGGGAAATCCCCGCATCCCGCATAGCCTGGGCACAGCTCCTGTTTCTGCCGCAGACACTCGTATTTTCCCTGCCACCCGCACTCCTGTTCGCGGCGAGCTTCACGCTTGGTTCCATGTACTCGAACAACGAGCTTATTGCCGTATTTGGTGCAGGGCTGCCACTGCGGCGCTTTGTCCTGCCGATGATTCTCATTTCCGTCGTGTCAGGCGCTGGTCTGTTTTTCTTCGAAGATCAGGTTGCGATTCCGTCGCAGAGGACACGGAACGATCTGCAGAGACAGCTTACAGGTGGGGCGGGATTCTCGTCGACGAATACGACTGTCAGCTGGAACGCAGGGCGGATTGTGTTCTTTACCGAGTTCTACGCACGAAACAGCGACAGCATGGACCGGGTGACTGTCATCGAGCGGAACGAGCAGGGCGAGCTTGTTCGTCGTGTAATGGCTCGAAGTGCGCGGTGGAGCGACGGGCAATGGGTGTTTTCCGACACGATCGTATTCGAACCGTCGGGCGCGCCGGGGCAGCTTGAGGCACGCAGGTACGATCGGTACACGAATGAGGCATACACGATAGATCCCGACGTCTTTCGCCGCGGCAGCGAAGACATACAGGACATGACACGAACCGAAGCACGAGCCTTCATTCGACAAAGACAGGCCGCGGGTCTCCCGTCTCGCCAGGCAGAGACCGACTACCTCTCGCGCTACGCGTTTGCCGCGACTCCAGTCATTGTTGTTGTCTTTGCAACGGCTGTAGGGAGCAGGGTAAAGAAAAGTGTGCTGCTGTTAAGCCTGCTTTCGGCATTGATTCTCTCGGTACTGTACTACGTCTCGAATATGGTATTCGGGCTGTTTGCCCGTTTCGGATACGTCCCCCCGTCGGTCGGAGCATTCGGACCGGTTCTGCTTTTCCTTGTATTGTCGCTTCTGTCATTATCCCGGGCACGCACATGACACATCAGACACACCATTTACGCATTTCCCACCGAGACTCTTCGACGTCCGCACGCAGTGGCGTCTTGTCGCTTCCTCACGGCGACGTTTCCACACCCGCCTTCATGCCGGTTGGAACGGCAGCAAGCGTCAAGGCTGTCACCCATCGCGATGTCGACGCGCTCGGATACCGCCTCATTCTCGGGAACACCTACCACCTGTTTCTCCGACCGGGAGTCGACGTAATTCAGACGGCGGGAGGTCTTCACGGCTTCAGTAACTGGCCACACAACATTCTGACGGATTCGGGTGGATACCAGATCTTCTCGCTCGCACCATTCCGGAAAATCCGGGACGAAGGCGCCTACTTTCGAAGCCACATTGACGGTTCATACCACACGCTTACGCCGGAACGGGTCGTGCGCATACAGGAAGCACTTGGCAGCGATGTCCAGATGGTTCTCGATGTATGCACGGGATACGATGCGTCCCGCCAGGAATCCGAAGACGCGCTGCACACGACCACGCAATGGGCACATCGGGCGTACGGGGAATATACACAGACAGCGTCATCGTACGAAGGTCTTCTGTTCGGGATAGTGCAGGGGAACTTTCACCACGATCTGCGACGAAGAAGCGCTGAGGAAATATGCTCCATTCCGTTTCCGGGATATGCGATCGGAGGATTGTCGGTCGGAGAGCCGTTTCCGGTATATCAGGAGTTTCTGTCTGCTACCGCTCAACTGCTGCCGGAGGAAAAACCCCGCTATGTCATGGGTATCGGGACACCGGAGTACATTCTCGAGGCAGTGGAACATGGTATCGACATGTTCGATTGTGTATTCCCGACCCGTATTGCCAGAAATGGAACGATTTTCACCCGGAACGGCCGCGTCGCACTGAAGAATGAACGATTCCGGGACGACTACGGGCCGCTCGATCCTGATATGCCGACAGCGTTTACCGAAGGATACTCGCGCGCCTACGTCAGACATCTTCTGAAGGCAGGAGAAATCCTTGCTCCCATGATAGCAACCGTACATAACCTGAACTTTCTTGCCGTAATGATGCAGGAGATCCGCGACGCGATAGCAGGGGGACAGTTCCTCTCGTACAAGCAGAGTTTTCTCAGACGATATCGGGGGGGCGCCGATCATGGCTGATCCTGACCGATCCCCGGAAAGCATGCAGCGCAGCGCGAGAAGTGCGTTCCTGGTCATGTGCACGACTCTCGCGTCGCGTATTCTGGGATTCGTGAAGATGGCTGTCATCGGGAGTGTCTTTGGTGCCGGTGCGCGGGCTGACGTCCTGCACCTCGTGTTCGTCATACCGAATAATCTTCGGAAACTGCTCGCGGAAGGCGCTCTCTCGTCTGCCTTTATTCCGGTGGTCTCGGACCGGATCGTCAGGGACCCCGACGGAGAGAGCGCACGGAAACTCGTCCGCCGTCTGCTGACCTTTCAGATGCTGCTTCTGATCCCGATTATCGGGGTATCCATTCTGTTCGCGCCGCAGCTCATCCGCGTTCTGCTTGATTTTCAGAATCCCGAACAACAGGCGCTGGCAACCGAGTTGTTTCGATACATTATTCCCTACCTGTTCTTTATCAGCATTGCCGCGATCCTCGTCGGGACGCTGAACAGTCACAACCGTTTTTTTGTACCGGCCGTAGCGCCTCTTGCGTTCAGCATCGCGGTAATCGCCGGAATCGCCCTGTTTGCGCAACGACTGGATGTGTTTTCGATGGCAGCAGGCGTCCTTGCGGGCGGACTTCTGCAGCTTCTGATCCTCGTTCCACAGTTCAGACGTCTCGGCTACAGTTTTCGCCCACTCTCGCCGCGGAACGATCCACATATGCAGCGCATCCTGCGGCAGTGGCTTCCAGTGCTTGCAACTGCCGGCGTCTATACGGTGAACCAGCAGATTGCGATGCGTTTTGCCTCGGGGCTTGAACCAGGGAGCGGTTCGGCCATGCAGAACGCACTGGTATTCTGGCAACTGCCCTTCGGGTTGTTTTCAGCCTCGATCACAACAGTTCTGTTCCCGCGCATGAGCCGACAGATCGCGTCTGACGACCGTGAAGGGGTCAGGAACACACTCGAGACGGGACTCCGGTACCTCGTAGGGTTGCTGGTGCCGTCGGCTGTATTTCTTGGACTTCTCGGGACCGAGACGATCGCGTCAGCACTGCAGAGCGGAGCCTTTACCAGAGCGAAC
>SKKC01000210.1 GCA_007121695.1 Spirochaetales bacterium
CGGCGTATCAGGATCTCGATTCGCGTGACCTGCAGGTGTATCAAGCCGTACCAGAGGCGATTGTTCGTGTTCTATCCCCGTTCGTCACGGATGCACCAGACCATCCGCGTGAAACACTTCAATTTATTCGCGAGACCTTGCGGTACGGGGCTGCGTACTCACTTGTTCGACTCGAACCTCCCGGCGGCGTCGATCCGCTGGTGTACTTTCTTCGGGATAATCGCAGCGGCTTCTGTATACATTTTGCCTCTGCAGCGGTCATTCTTTCGCGCATGCATGGCCTGCCAGCCCGCTACGTGACGGGGTTTCTCGTACCTCCGACTCGGGATTCTGATACGACCAGGGTTTTGGGTACACACGCGCATGCGTGGGCCGAAGTGTGGATAGACGGAGCATGGCAGATTTTCGAGACGACCCCTGGTCCGGGTGCGGTTGCCGAGCCGTCTGTCGGCATGCCCGGGAATGTAAGCCGTGACCCGCTGACCCAGCGGCAATTATCCGCCTTCGGGATGCAGCTCCATCCGGTACCGGGTGTAACGGGCGAACGGAGCGTGCCTTCGGGTTTCTTCGGTGTTGTCGTCGCTACCGGAATTCTCCTTCTGTTCGTGCTGTACAGACTCTACGGGGCGAGGCGTAGTCATGAAGCGTCGGAAGCCGCTGTTGGCGGGCCGCGCTACGCACAGCGATTGCTGTTTCCCGACCCTGACCGCCTTGCGCACAGGGCACAACGGCAGCTACGCCGCATCGTACGAAGGTCGGGCGATAATCACCCTTCACGTGTTGGCTGGAATGGGTGGGCTCGGGCGCATACCCACGCGGCTCCTGATTCGCCCCGCCTCAGGCGACGTGCTCGCACGGTCGCCCGCCTTGCCCACGAGCTGTTCTACCGCTCCGGGCGCATTCGAAAGAGGGATCTGTCGTATCTGCGGCGGGTCAGGATTTCCGGCCCCACTTGAACTGCACATGACGACATGTCAGAATGCGGTACTACCTGACTTGGAGATCCTCATTCATGCTTACTGTCTCAGACGTCAAACTGTCCTTTGGAAATCGTGTATTGTTTAAGGAAGTTAACCTGCTGTTCCAGCCGGGTAACTGTTACGGCGTAATCGGCGCGAACGGCGCCGGAAAGTCAACCCTTCTGAAGATTCTGTCCGGAGAACTCGAACCCGACAGTGGGACCGTATCGCTCGGGTCAGACCAGCGGATGGCGGTGTTGCGACAGGATCAGAACGCCTTCGATGCCTACGATGTTATTGACACAGTTATTATGGGTCATGAAAATCTTCATCGGATAAAGACCGAACGCGACCTCATCTACGCGAAAGAAGATTTTACCGAAGAGGACGGTCTACGCGCGAGCGAACTCGAAATGGAGTTTGGCGAACTCGGAGGGTGGGAAGCAGAAGCAGAGGCGGCGACACTGCTTGCCGGGCTTGGGCTTCCCGAGACGGATCAGAAGCGTGCAATGTCTGAACTCGATGGTCCGGATAAGGTGCGGGTGCTTCTGGCGCAGGCATTATTCGGAAATCCCGATGTGCTGCTCCTCGACGAACCGACAAACAACCTTGACCTCGAGAGTATTTCCTGGCTCGAAGAGTTCCTGTACAAATTCGAGAATACCGTTATCGTCGTGTCGCACGACAGACATTTCCTGAACCGTGTCTGTACACATATATGCGACATCGATTTCAGTCGTGTTCGCATGTACGTTGGTAACTATGACTTCTGGTATGCATCGAGCCAGCTTATGGCAAAGCAGAAGCGTGAAGAAAAACGCAAGGCCGAGGACAAGGCCGCGGAACTGAAGGCATTCATTCAGCGTTTCTCGAGTAATGCTTCGAAAGCCCGGCAGGCAACGGCACGAAAACGGCAGCTCGAAACACTGAATCTGAACGATCTGCCGCAGACATCGCGTCGCTTTCCCTATGTTGCATTCAAGCCGGAGCGCGATTGCGGTAAAAACGTGCTCGAGATTCACAATGCGTGTCTTACAGAAGACGGTACGCGACTGCTCGACGATTTTTCTCTTTCGGTAAACCGGGGCGACAAAATCGCGTTTGTCGGCGGGCAGGGTGTGCGGGTTTCGGCGCTGTTCGATGTGCTGTGCGGTGAAAGACGGCTTGACTCGGGCAGCTTCGATTGGGGTGTCACGATAAAGGCGAGTTATTTTCCGAACGACGCGGGAAGTGTCGTCAGGGGAGATAGCTCGATTCTTTCCTGGCTCCGGCAGTACACGACCGAGGGCGACGAGGGATATGTTCGCGGGTTTCTCGGGCGTATGCTCTTTTCCGGGGACGAAGCGCTGAAACCGCTTTCGGTGCTCAGCGGGGGCGAGCAGGTTCGTGTACTTCTGTCACGGATGATGCTCGAGAGCGGGAACGTGCTTGTGATGGATGACCCGACGAACCATCTCGATCTGGAAAGTATACAGGCTCTCAACAACGCGCTTATCGATTTCGACGGAGTCGTTCTGTTCACATCACACGACCATGAGTTTGTACACAGCATCGCGAATCGCATTCTTGAGATTACTCCTGGAGGCGTTATCGATCGAATGATGCCTTTCGACGACTATCTGCGTGATCCGGAGGTGTCGAAGCTGCGTGATCAGTTGTATCATAGTCACGAGAGGCTTACGATATAGTGTGCAGAGGTCACAGGAATGAATATTGATCCAGCCATTCTCATTGTCGATGACGATGAGCTGATAGCGGAACGATACGCCATATTCCTCCACGAGGCGGGGCTGTTGCGGACAGAGATCTGTACCGACAGCAGGACTGTCGTGGATCGTCTCTCGAGCCATACCTTTGACCTGATCCTTCTTGACCTGAACATGCCTCATGTCGACGGCTTCGAGATACTCGACAGCGTGTCCGAACATTTTCCCGATCTGCACGTAATCGTTATCACCGGTGTAGACAAGGTAGATACCGCCGTCGAATGTATGAAGCGCGGAGCATTTGATTTTCTGTCCAAACCGGTCGATGGAAACCGGCTCGTCACCGCCGTACGGCATTCATTACAGATTCGCAGCCTTCGTGAAGAACTCGTTTCGGTAAGCGGCAGAATTGAAAATGCTGCCCTGATCAGACCGGAGAGTTTTTCCGGAATTATCACCATCAGCCCGAAAATGAAGGCGATTTTCGCTTACATTGAGGCTGTTGCCGCAAGTCCGAAAAGCGCCCTGATTGTAGGGGAAAGCGGAACCGGAAAAGAGCTTGTCGCTCGTGCGATACACGCGGTAAGCAATAGAAAAGGCGCGTTTGTCCCGGTGAACGTGAGCGGGCTCGA
>SKKC01000363.1 GCA_007121695.1 Spirochaetales bacterium
CCTTGAACCCCGCGCCGCGCAGGAGCTTCGACCGCACCTTCTTTCCGTCGAGCGTCCGCCGGTAGAGATTCGCACTGAACCTCCCGGAGCGGATGTGTTCGTTGGTGCCCGGTTCGTCGGGCAAACACCGATTACCCTGGAACGGCCTGTCGGCCCACGGACTGCGGAACTGCGGCAGGAGGGATTCCGGACCCGGCGCTTTGTTCTGGACACCGGTGGCGAGTCCGAGCTTCTGTTTCGGCTGCAGACGGACGATCGGGACCCGCGTGACGTGCTTGTCGAGCGCCGCGAGGGGTTCTATACGGCGCTCGGGTGGTTTGCGGTCAGTGTGCCGGTGCCGCTTATGCTCGGCGGGATTTTCCAGAGTGAGGTATCCTACATAGTGGGAAATGCTTCCATTCCCCAGGAAGAACGGGTACAACGCGGCGAGTTTCTTCGTACGGTGCAGACTGCTCAGGCGATAGGGGTCGCCGTGAGCGGAGGCCTTCTGGTAAACTCCATTGTACAACTGGCCCGGTATATACAGGCTGGTCGGTATTATCATTCTGACTGACAACGAGCTTGAGACACATGAAAAGAATCGGTTTAGGCGCACGAATCCGCTCCCTGTTTTCCGGGGGAAAGATAGACGAAGCACTCATCGAGAATCTGGAAGATATTCTTATTGAAGCGGATGTCGGCTCGCGACTTGCGGCGGAGATTGTAGCAGACGTAGAAGCAATGGCGGGGCGGTCGGCAGACCGTTCGGAGATCCTGCAGGCGCTTACACGGCGAATGTCGGAATCCCTGCACGCGATTACCCTCGAACCGGCCCCGGATGCACCACTGACCCTGTATCTTGTTCTCGGTGTCAACGGTACCGGGAAGACGACGTCATGTGCGAAACTTGCCCGCTACTACCGCGACGAATGCGGTGTGAACGGTGTCGTACTGGCTGCCGGCGATACGTTTCGCGCGGCAGCAGTGCAGCAGCTGGTGACGCACGGCGAACGTCTGGGCATTCGTGTGGTGCAGCAGGGGCAGAACGCGGATCCGGCAGCGGTAATCTTCGATGCGCTCGAGAGCGCAAAATCACGCGGTGAACGTCTGGTAATCGCGGACACTGCGGGGCGCATGCACACCCGGACGGACCTGGTAGGGCAGCTTGCAAAGATCGACAAAGTGGTTCGCAGGCAGATCGATCCCGCGCACTACCGGAAGATTATGGTCATTGACTCGACAACCGGGCAGAACGGGTTTCAGCAGGCAGAACTGTTTCACGAGGCAGTCGGGGTCGACGCCGCGATCCTTGCCAAATACGATTCGACCGCCAAAGGCGGCATTGCCGTACAGATTTCCCGTTCACTTGGCATACCCTTTGCGTTTCTTGGAACAGGAGAGGGATATGAGCACCTGCTTCGTTTCTCCGCAGAAACCTATCTGAACCGACTCATTGGAGACATGGAATCATCGGAAATCGACGACGATGCCCCTGCATGATACAGGCCGGTCGGGTGGGGTATCTGCTGCACACGCTTATTCTGATTCTCGTCGCCACGTCGGTTTCACCGCTCGGCGAGGGGGTGTATCGATCAAACGCAACGGGTATGCGTCTCGAGTATCTCGGGTCGGTTCAGTCGGAGGTTCAGCCATCGGAGGACTATCCATATCTTCTGCGAATCTCGCGACTGCATGCCGCTGACACAGACCTGATCCGGTACGAACAGATTCTCGAGCACGTTGACGGGCTACAGAGCCGTACGATCATTGATATGCGGGACGACCGGCGAGTGCGGGAGCGCGAATACACCGGGGACGGCTTTGAAGAGCGCTTTTTCAGCGCGCAGGGTATGCTCGAGCGGGTGGAAATACACGACGAAGCGGGACTTCGGGAAGAACACAGCTACAGGTACGAGGGAGCCCGGCTTGTCGAAGTTCGGCGCCAGATGCGTGACGACAGTGAATCCCACATCGAGCGATTTCGCTACCGCCCCGACGGACGCATACGTTCGGTTACGCGGCGGTATGACAGCGGGGCGGAGCGTTGGAGCGAGTACCTTTTTCGTGGAGATATCCTGATAGAGGAGTGGCATTCCGATGGCCGGGAAGACCTGTTCGTTCGTTTTGACAGCGACGGCAGGCTCATCCGGGCAGACGCCTATGTCGACGGTGATCCCGTCGAGTCCGAACGGCTCGTGTGGGCGCGCGCGCCGGGGCACGACGCTGCCCACGTCGAGACGAGAACTCAGGTCGACCATCAGCGTGGACGGGTCGTGACGACGACATACGACCCGAGCGGGCGGGTATTGAACGAGAAAATTGAAGAGGACGGGGTGCTGATACGCGAGCGTTTTCTGGTGTACGAGGCTGACAGGCTGCAGACCGAAGAAATACTCCGGCCTGGTGGCCCGAGCGAACGCGTACAGTTCTCCTATGACGAACGCGGTGAACTTGAGTACTCCGAGCGGAGTCGGGACGGTGTGTTGCTGTCGCGTCGTGAGCACTCCGGAAACGGGCTGGTAACGGAAACACGTTTTGTTGGCGGTGAGCCGGTACTGCGTATCGAGTTCGAGGACGAGGTGCGCGTCAGGGAGCTGATTCTCGAAGACGGAGAGGTGATTCGTGAACGAGTATTTTAACCGCCTGCGCTGGTTGCTTCTGGTCTCCGGACGGCATATCCGCTCGCGACGCGAAAGCGACGGCAACACGGCATCCCGATTGAGTATACTCGGCATTGCCGCCGGTGTAGCGGCGCTTGTCATTATCCTCAGTGTCATGAATGGCTTCCAGCTCGGTACGATCGAGGCCATGCTCGAAGTGAACAGCTATCATGTGCGGGTCTATGATACGAGCTGGCCGGAAAATAGTGACATTACGAGTACGATATCCGAGTTGTCCCGCGTGGTTTCGGCAGTGCCCGTGGCCGATCTCGAAGGCATTGTCCACGGATTTTTCGGAACCACGCGGGGGGTCGCGTTTCGCGGTCTTCCGGTAGACGTGTTTGAACGAGATCCGGGATTCGCGGCAACCGTGGAACGGGTTCAGGGGACGCTCGACTTTCGTGAGTCCGGCACCGTGCTGATGGGAGAAGAGCTTCGCCGAGCGCTCGGCGTACGTATCGGCGATGAAGTGCCCGTCATTACCCTCGGCGAATCCCGGCAGGGAGGACGACTGCCGCGCGAAGCCTCCCTGCGCGTGCTTGGAAGTTTTCGAACCGGGTTTCACGAATACGATCTGAGTCTTGCATTCGTGAGCCTTGAAACCGCATCCGAGTACTTCTCCGTTGGACGTGAGGATCA